>CAZLBJ010000520.1:0-5077 GCA_964557755.1 uncultured Thermoanaerobaculia bacterium | reverse complement strand
GCCCGAGATGGTGTCGTTGCCGTCGGTCGGGTCGCCGAAGGCGGAGCCGACGAGCTGGTGGTTCGGGTTGAGCTGCCAGGTGAGCTTGCCCGAGTAGAAGACGCGGTCGGTCTCCTCGGTGTCCGCGATGTTGCCACGGGTCTCGATGAAGCTCTCCGTGTAGCTCGGGTTGGCGGCGACGAAGTACCACAGCTTGTCTTGGATGATCTTGCCGCCGAGGGCGGCGCCGAAGTCGTACTCCTCGAAGCCCAGGTCGCGGCCGACCTGCGGCACGTCCGGGGTGCTCTCCTGCAGGCTGTCGTCGTTGTAGTAGGCGAAGATGTCACCCTCTAGCTCGTTGCCGCCCGACTTGGTGATGACGTTCAGCACGCCGCCCAGGGCGCCGCTGTACTCCGCCTCGTAGCCGCCGGTCTTCACCTCGACCTCGCGCACGAACTCCTGCGGCACGGTCGTGCCGATGGTGCCGAACGCCGGGTCGGTGGTGTCGAGGCCGTCGATGACGTAGCGGTTCTCGGCGGCGGAGGCGCCGCCGATCGACGGGTTGCTGCCCAGGCCGCCGGTGACCACGCCCGGCGCCGCGAAGGCGAGACCGGTGAAGGTACGGGAGGTCGGCAGGTCCTGGAAGAGCTGCTCGTCGAAGTTCGCGCCCGTGGTGGTGGAGGTGGTGTCGATGACCGGCGCGATGCCGCTCACCGTGACCTCCTCACCGAAGGCCGGGTTGAGCTGGAGCTGCAGGGTCACCGTGCGGTCCAGGCGCACGGCGATGTTCTGCTGCTCGACGATGCCGAAGCCCTCGAGATTGGCGCGCAGGTCGTACTCGCCGGGGGGCAGGCTGAGGAAGCGGAAGCGGCCGTCGGCGTCGGTGACCGCGATGCGCTCGCCCTGCAGCGCGTCGGAGTTGATCTGCACGGTGACACCGGGCAGGTTCTCGCCCTGGTCGTTGACGACGCGGCCCTCGATGCGGCCGGTCGTCTGGGCAAAGGCGGCCGGAACCACCAGGAGCGCCACGGCGACGAGCGCCAGCGCCTTGATCCAACTGATCTTCATTGATTCCTCCTGACGAAATCCACCGATTTCGGCCCGCCGGACACGCTCCGGCGGGTGAGTTTGGAGATCGGTCCCGGGAGGGACCCGATCACGGGACTGTCTCAACGAGGTTTCCAAAGGGTTCACTCGTGTGACGTGCTGTGAGTCCGTCGGTGAAGAATAGCATAGAGCATGCCACTGCGAAGCCGCTGGCTATAGCTCTGTAACTATCTGAAAACATTGAACTTGCTTGGCGTTGCCCGGAAACGGGACGACGGCGGGAGGGGCGGCGGATCCAAGTCGCCGAATCGTGATCCAAGGCCTTGGATCGGAGCACGAAAAAGGGCGCTCCCCGCGAAGGGAGCGCCCTCGGGGGCGCGGGTGCCGGAGCCCCGCGCGCCGCGTCGGCCGGCCTCAGCCGGCGTACTGCAGCATCTCCTTGGCGGTGGCGACCTCGGGGTCGTCCGGCGCCATGTCGATGAACTTCTGGAGGTGCTGCTTGGCCTTCGCGCCGTCGCCGAGGTTGACGTACACGAGGCCCAGCATGTAATGGGCTCGGGCGAGCTCGGGATCGGCCGCGAGCGCCTGCTCGAAGGCGGCCTTGGCCTGCTCGGCGTTGCCGGCGTCGAAGGCGCGGCGGCCGTTGTCGTAGAGCGTCTCGGCGAGGCCCGACGGGTCCACCTCGGCCATCTCGGCGAAGACCTCCTTGGCCTTCTCCTCCTGGCCCATGCGGCGGTAGCCCTCGTAGCGGATCTTCTGCACCTCGATCAGGTCGGGGTCGATGCCGAGCGCCGTCTCGGCCGCCTCGACCGCCTTCTGGTTCTCCTTGCGGTCGAGGTAGAGCCCGGCGAGGGCGGCGTGGGCGGGCGCCAGCTCGGGGTCGAGCTCGGCGGCCTTGGCGAAACGCTCGATGGCGGTGTCGACGTCGCCGACGCGCGCCGCCTCGGCGCCCTGGTTGAAGACGCGGACCGCGGCGTCGGTACCGCCGCCCTCGAGCGACGACAGCCGCTCGAGCGCCGCCTGCGCCTTCGCCTTGTCGCCGAGCGCGACGTAGGCGTCGTACTGGACCTGCAGCGCGTGCGGGTTGCCCGGGTCGAGGGCGAGCAGCCGGTCGGCGGCCGCCACCGCCTGCGCGTAGTCCTTCTCGTCGAGGTAGATGCCGGCGAGGGCGGACAGCGGCTGCGGCATCTCGGCGTCGATCTCGGAGGCCTCGACGAACTGCGCCTTGGCCGCCGCGACGTCACCGGCCTGCATCAGCCGGACGCCTTCGTTGAACGCCTTGACCGCCTTGTTGCGGCCCTCCACCGCGGCCGTCTCCTCGCCCGAAGGCTGCACCGGCGCCGCCGCCAGCGACGGCACGGTGAAGGTCTCGCGGGTGATACCGCCGGCCTCGATCTTCACCTGCTCCTGGGTGGGCCGGTAGCCCTCCTTGGTGAACTGCAGGGCGTAGGGGCGGGTGGCGTCGACCACCAGCAGGGTGAAGCTGCCCCGCTTGTTGGTGGTGACGGTCTTCTCGAAGCCGATCTTGTCTTGGATGACGCGCACCTCGACGCCGGCCAGGGGCTCGCCGTTCTCGTCGACGACCTCCGCCTGCAGGCGCCCCTGACCCACGGCCAGCGCGGAGACGGCCGGCAGCAGGAGGAGCAGCGCGGCGAGGAACGCGATGCGGTTTCGGAACATGGTCGGATTTCCTTTCCTCAGGGCTGATCGTACAGGGACGTGGGACAGGGACTGTCCGGTCCTTGCAACAGACGGGACGGCCATTTTACTCCGGCACGGATACCCCCGGGGGGCGTGGCGCCCGCGCGCCGCTTCAGGACGGAATCGGGCGCCGGACGATGATACCCTGCCGCCATGCTCGCCGACCGCATCCCCGAAGTCCAGCAGGCCCTCGCCGAGGCCGGCCTCGACGGCTGGATCTTCTGCATCTTCCAGGAGAACGACCCGATCGCCCTCGATCTGCTCGAGCTGCGCGGCGATCACCTGGTGACGCGCCGCTGCTACTACCTGGTGCCGCGGCAGGGCGAGCCCAGGAAGCTGGTGCACCGGCTGGAGCCGGCGATGCTCGACCACCTGCCGGGCACGACGAGCGCCTACCTGACCTGGCAGGAGCACCGGCGGTCGCTGGGCGCGCTGGTCGGCGGCGGCGGGCGGCTGGCGGCGCAGTACAGCCCCTCCGGCGCCATCCCCACCGTCTCGCGGCTCGACCTCGGCACCGCCGACCTGCTGCGCGCCGCCGGCGCCGAGCTCGCTTCCTCCGCCGACCTCGTGCAGCGCTTCGCCGCCACCTGGAGCGAGGCGCAGCTCGCCGGCCACCGGCGCGCCTGCGGCCACCTGCACGCCATCGTCCTGGAGGCCTTCCGCCGCGTCGGGGCGGCGCTCGCCGAGGGGCGGGAGATCGACGAGCACGCGGTGCAGCGCTTCATCCTCGAGCGCTTCGACCAGGAAGGGCTGTGGACCGAGTCGCCGCCGATCGTCGGCGTCGACGCGCACAGCGCCGACCCCCACTACCAGCCGACGGCGGAGCGCACCTCCCCCATCCGGCGCGGCCACTTCCTGCTCATCGACCTGTGGGCGAAGGAGAAGGCGGCGGCCAGCGTCTACGCCGACATCACCTGGTGCGGCGTCTGCGCCGCCTCTCCCGAGGCGCGCCACGCGGAGGTCTTCGCCACCGTGGCGCGGGCGCGCGACGCCGCCTGGGAGTTGGTAGCGGGACGCTACCCGGACGAGCCGGTACAGGGGTACGAAGTCGACGACGCGGCGCGCGGCGTCATCCGCGAGGCGGGGTTCGGCGAGCGCTTCATCCACCGCACCGGCCATTCGATCCACGTCAGCGACCACGGCCCCGGCGCCAACATGGACAACCTCGAGACCCACGACACGCGGACGCTGATGCCGTGGACCGGCTTCTCGATCGAGCCGGGGATCTACCTCGAGGGGGACTTCGGGGTGCGCAGCGAGATCAACGTCGCGCTGACCCCGGACGGCGCCGAGATCACCGGCGCCGAGCCGCAGCGCGAGCTGATCGCCCTGCTCGCCTGAGCTTCACTCTTCGACGAGGATCTTCGAGGCGGCCCGCTGGCCGAGAGAGAAGCGCCGGCCCGAGGCGAGCTCGACCACCACCGTGTCGGCGGCCTCGTCGCGCGCCGTCACCCGCAGCCCCTGCCCCGGCATCAGCCCGCGCCGCTCGACGAGCTGCAGGAACTCCGGCGCCTGGTCGGCCACCCGCGACACCTGCACCGTGACGTCGACCGGGCAGTCGAGCAACGACTCGAGCGGCTGCTGGCGGATGTCGCCGCGGGCGTCGGGGATGGGGTCGCCGTGGGGGTCGACCTCGGGGTGGCCGAGCATCTCGTCGATGCGCTCGAGGACGCGGTCGGAGATGGCGTGCTCGAGGCTCTCCGCCTCGCGGTGCACCTCGCTCCAGTCCATGCCCAGCACCTGCACCAGGAACTGCTCGACCAGGCGGTGGCGGCGCAGGACGTGGGAAGCGAGCAGGCGGCCGGCGTCGGTGAGGCGGACGCCGCTGTAGGGCTCGTAGGCCACCAGGCCGCCGTCGGCCAGCGCCTTGACCATGGCGGTGACGGTGCCCGGCGCCACGCCGAGGGCGGCGGCGATGCGGCCGGTGGGGACCAGGCCGTCGGCGCGGGGCTCGGCGTGCTCTTCGAGGAGGATTCGCTTGAGGTAGTCCTCCACCGTGCTGGACGGCATGCGCGGAGCGTATCAGCGCGCGCGGCGGCGGGCGGCCTCGGCGGGGCGCGGGCGGCGCAGCAGCGCCACCAGCAGGCCGCTCAAGAGGACCAGCAGCAGGGCGAAGCCGACCAGCACCCCGGGCGCGGAGCCGAACAGCTCGCCGAGCGCCAGGCCGACGCCGGCCCACGACGCCCCCAGCAGGCCGGCGCCGGTGACCAGGGCGGCGGCGGTCATCTCGCCGAGCGCCGCCAGCAGGCCGAGGCCCGGCGCCGCCGCGCCGGACGCCGTGGCCAGCACCAGGGCCGAGGCCAGCGCCAGCAGCACCACGCCCGCGGCGGCCGCGGCCAGCGAGCGGCGC
>CAZLBJ010000519.1:0-6527 GCA_964557755.1 uncultured Thermoanaerobaculia bacterium | reverse complement strand
AGGGTCTCCTCGAACGGCACGGGATCGGCGCCTCCTCAGCTCGGCGGCGCGATGAACGGGGCCATCATGTTGTTGCCGGAATCGCTCATCGGTCCCGGGCCGTGCTGCTTCGCCACCTCGTGCACCGGCCCATAGGTGGTCAGCCGCGGCGGCCGGTAGGGCGGCCGCGGGCGGCGGGGACGGGTGGCGCTGGCGCTGTGATTCTCCATCTTCGACATTGCACTCATTGCAAGCCGCGGACCCACCAGCTCAGGCTCACCGGCCGCACGTCCGCCCACACCTCCAGCGGGGCCGGGGAGGCCAGCCGGCGGCGCAATTCCGCCGCGTCGACGAGCTCGGCCACTCGGGGATCGAGGTCCAGGTGGGGTGCCGGGTCCCAGTCCGGATTCTGGAAGTGGGACACCAGTGGCTCGGCCGGCAGCAGGGTCTTCGGGCGCCGGCGCACGGCGTCGGGCAGGAGGCCGCGGGCCGCCTCGCGCAGCACCGCTTTGCGCCGGGCGCCGGGCAGCGGCGGCAGCGAGAGCAGCAGCTCCACCACCCGGCGGTCGAGGAACGGGTGGCGCACTTCCACCCCGGCCGCCGCGGCGGGCACGTCGTACCAGCGGTGGAGCATCTCGAAGCGCGGGTGGGCGAGCCCGGAGACGGCGGCGGCACGCGGTCCCCGCGGTGCCGGCGCTTCGGCCACCGCCGCCCCGCGCGCGGGCAGCTCGAGCCGCCGCGCCGCCTCGACGTCGAGCCACGGCGGCCAGCGCGGCCGCCAGGCGGCGCGGTGCCGCAGCCCGAGCCGGCCGAACAGGGCCGAGCGCAGCCCGACCCGCGGCAGGCGGCGGCTCGCCCAGGGTACGCCGGCGCGCGCCATCGCCAGCAGCGCCCCGGTGGCGGCGAAGGGCTCGGCGAGGAGCCAGCTCAACACGTCGTCGGGCACCACCCAGCAGAGGTCGTCGGCCCCCTCGCCGGTGAGCACCACGCGGCAGCCCTGCGCGGCGGCGCGGGCGGTGAGGGCGGTGGTGAGGGCGAAGAACGGCTCGTTGATCGGCAGCGCGGCGCGGCCGAGCAGGGCGCCCCGGTCG
This sequence comes from uncultured Thermoanaerobaculia bacterium, assembly GCA_964557755.1. Classification (GTDB taxonomy): domain Bacteria; phylum Acidobacteriota; class Thermoanaerobaculia; order Multivoradales; family JBCCEF01; genus CAZLBJ01. The sequence continues at coordinate 5,457 of CAZLBJ010000519.1, read as the reverse complement.
CGCCAGGGGGTGAAGCCGTCGCCGGCGGTGACGTCGAGCGGCACGCCGAGGTGGCCGGCGGCGAGGGCGGCCCGGCGGGCGGAGTCGTCGGCCAGCAGCCGCTCGAAGACGTGGACGTAGCCGCGCACGGGGCGGCCCAGGCCGCGCGCCAGCGTCGCCGCCACCAGCGAGCCGTCGAGGCCGCCGCTGAGCAGGACGCCGGCGGGGGCGTCCGCGGGGAGGTCCGCGACGCGGTCGGCCACCGCCCGCGCGAACACCTCCCGAAAGCGCTCGACCGCCTCCCCGGGCCGTGGGCGCCACGGGGCGACGTCGGACGGATGCCAGAAGCGGCGCTGCCGCTCGCCGCCCTCGCCGAGCGCCAGCACGTGGCCGGGCGGCACCCTCTCCAGGCCGCGGAACGGCGAGCGCCCGGGCTCCATCGGGACGTCGAAGAGCAGGAAGTCGGCGAGGACGGCGTCGTCGAGCGCGTCGAGCCGCGGCGGCAGGCGGCGCAGCAGGTGCGGCGAGGAGGCGAAGAGCACCGCCCCGGAAACCCGCCGCAGGTGGAGCGGCACGACGCCGAGCGGGTCGCGGACGGCGAGCAGCCCGCGGCGCCCCGGGTGCCAGAGGACGAGGCCGAAGTCGCCGAGCAGGCCGGCCGCGGCTTCGGCGGCCTCGGCGAGGTCCGGCAGCCGGCCGGCGGCCCGGCGCTCGAAGGCCAGCGCGGCGAGACGCAGGTCGTCCGCCGTGCCTGCGCCGGGCGGGACGTCCTCCGCAACCCGGCCGAGCCGCCGCCGAAGACCGGCCCGGTCGTCGAGCCGCAGGCGCCCGGCGGCGACGAGACCGCCGGCCGTCGCGGCCCAGGCGGGAGCGGCGGTGCGCTCCTCGCCGCGGTCTGCACCGCCTCCCTCGGCGAGCATCAAAGCGGCGAAGGGGCCGCGCACGAAGGCCGCGGAGCCCGCGCCGTCGCCCGCCGCGGCGCCTTCCCTTCGCCGATCGCCGTTCGCCCCGCCCGAGATCCCGGCGCCGCTCCCTTCCCGCTCGCCCTCCACGCCGCCGAGCAGGCCCAGCTCCCGCAGCAGCGCCGCCGCCGGCCCGCCGTCGAGCCGCAGCACCGCCAGCCACTCTCTATCCACCCGCCTCCCTCACGGCTCGACGGGCTCGACCAGCTCGACGAGCCCCTCCGCCCGCAGCTCTTCGACGAAGCGCTCGAGGTCGGCCGCCGCGCGCGCCGCGTCGACGCCGTACGCCGCGGCGACGCGCGCCGCCAGCTCGGCGAGCGACGGCTCCGCCGCCATCTCGGCCCACAGGAAGGCGCCGACGCCGTCGAGCCCGTGCAGCCGGTTGCCGTCGAGGTCGAGGATCACGATCTCGCCGGCCACCGGCCGGTGCAGCACGTGGCCGCGGATGCGCACCCGCCGCCCCTCCCTCCCCCCGCCCTCGCCGCCGCCCTCTGCCATGCCCGCAATGCTAACGAAAGACCCCCGGCCGGGAGGTCCCGGGCCGGGGGTCGGAGACCGCACCAGGGTGCGGGCGTGGCGCCGTCCGCCTTACGGCAGCAGCGTCCAGCCGATGTCCTGCATCAGGGCCGGCGAGAGGTCGAGCGTGTCGGCCGCGCGCAGGTCCGGGTTGATGAAGGGCTCCATCAGCAGGTTGGGGGTGGTGGTGACGTCCCAGTGCGAACCGGACGAGCCGCTCTGCACCGGGTTCGGCGCGAACAGGCGCACGAAGCCGTCCACCGCGCCCGCCTGGAAGGCGGAGTCGAGCAGCAGCCTGACGGTGACGCTCGGGTGGAGGGCCGCCTTGATCGCGTTGCCGTCGGCCATGGTGATGCCCACCGACGGGATGGTGATCGTCGGATCGGCGCCGCCCATGCTCGGCAGCCCGACCGCCACGTTGTTGGCGATGACGACGCCCTTGGCGCCCGCCGCCTGCGCGTTGGCCACCTTCACCGTGAAGTTGCAGGTGCCGCGGTCGGCGAGGACGATCTTGTCGCTGACGTCGTTGACCAGAGGCTCGCAGGCGTCGGCCGTGGCGCCGGTGGCGTCATTGGCCAGCACCACCTTGCCGCTGGTGCCGCCGCCGGTCGTGAGCGCCGGCCCGAAGGCCGCCGGCTGCGCCTCGATCGAGGCCTTCAGTGTCGGCGGCGAGAGGATCTTCATCGACGGCCGCGGCCCGAGCACGCCCGGCGCCTGCGCCGTCACCTCGTTGCCGATCCACACCACGTTGCGGTCGTTGACCGCCGAGATGGCGCGCTCCGCCTGCGTCATCTGCTGCCACGTCTTGCCGGTGGTCACGTCGTAGGTGCGGTTGTTGTAGACGTCGGTGAAGCCGCTCTGCAGCGCCCCGGTCACCTCGCTCACGAAGTTCGAGAAGCCGACCCCGTGGCCGATCTCGTGGGCGACGACGTTGAGGAAGTCGAAGTCGGTGCCCGCGTTGTGGTCGATGCCGTAGTACCAGCTGCGGCCGGTCAGGCAGCCCGGGTCGGTGCCGATGCGCGAGTTGAAGCGCGAGTTGATGTCGATGAACCCGGGGTTGAGGTCGACGCCCGCCAGCGCGTCGGCCAGTGCCGAGTGGTACCAGGTGGCCGGTTCGATGGCGCCGGGGAAGTCGCGGAAGATGAAGGTGGTGCCGGCCGAGCCGAGGGTGCCGGAGGTCGGCGAGCAGGTCAGCGGCTGGAAGCTGGCGCCGACGTAGATCGGCTCCGGGCTGTCGAGGACGCTGCCCCAGACGTCGGCGGCGAAGAGGTAGACGTTGGTGCGCTGCTCGCCCAGGGTGACCCCGGGGTTGCCGCCCACCGGCGCCGCCGGCGTCGGGTCGTTGAGGCCGGCGCCCGGCGGGTCGAGGTTGACCAGCACGACGTTGGCGGCCGAGGCGCTGGCGGCCCAGCCGGCGACGGCGAGGAGGGCGACGAGCCCGAGGACGAGACGGGTACGGTTCGAGGACGACATGGTCACTTCTCCTCGGCGGCCGGAGCCGCGGTGGACAGGATCTGGAGGTCGGCGTGGGCCGCGCCTTCGACGCACGAGAAGGCGGCGGAGCCGCCGTCGAGCCGGACCACCGAGAAGTTCAGCAGCTCTTCGCCGAGGGCCATCATGACGGTGCCGTCCGGCCGCTCGACCTGGCTGGCGGCGAAGGTCCGCCGCACCTGCTGCGGCTGCTGCTCCTCGAGCGCCCGCACCTGGGCCGCGCTCGGCCGCCGCAGCTCGCCGGTGGCCGGATCGATGGCGACGCGCATGCCCTCGCCGGCGCCCATCTCGGCGCCCGCGAGCGCCGGGCCGTTCCACATCGTGGCGTGCGGCAGCACGAGCTGTGAGGAGGTCTCCTGCTCGGCCTGCGCCGGGACGGCGACGGCCACCAGGAGGGCGAGCGGAAGGATGAGGAGGGCGAGCCTCCCCGGGTACGAATGAAGCGTCATCTCCACTTGCTGCCTTTCTGCGGGCAGATGGGAGACGCCGTGCGGGCCGGCCGCAGGGCGGCTGCTGCCACCTCCACCGCGGTTGCACGGACCGGGAGGACGATTCCACCGGTCCGGTGAGACCAGGTTGATCCGCCTGGCGGCCCGGCAGTCTCGTGTCCTCTCGGGAGCCCCGTTCGGGGCCCGCAGCACGTCGAGATCCGCGGCTTTGCGCCCCCGCCTCGCGGCGGGTTTGCCCTGTCGGCTGGAGGCCGCATCTTACGAGCAGGTGACGCCGCTCGTCAATAGATGGTTCGCTGCTCAATGGCGCAAGTCGCGCGCGCGCGGCGGCCGGCATCGCCGATGCATCCCATCCACCATTGAGTGCCGCCCTGGGAGGTCCGGGAGCCGCCGGCACCCGGGGCGGCGGCCGACGAATTGAGTGGAAATTTGTCAGATTCCGGGAACGTTGGCGCGATAGACGGACCGGAGACCCAGCGACGCACGACACACCGACCGAGACCTCCGGCCGCCCGCGCCCGTACCTTCGACGAGACGATCCGAGGAGAGCCCCCTGATGAGCGACAGCCTGACCCTTCCCGTACTCGCCCTGCGCGACGCCGTGCTGTTCCCGGGCGTCACCGTGCCGATCGGCGCCGGCCGTTCGAAGACCCTCAAGGCCATCGAGGCGGCCATGGCGCGGGAGGACAACCTGATCTTCGTCGTCGCCCAGCGGCAGAACGAGGACGAGGTGTCGCCGGAGCTGCTCTACTCGATGGGCACCGTCGCCAAGGTCGCCGAGCTGCAGCGCGGCATCGGCGGCATCCAGCTGCTGCTCCACGGCGAGCACCGCGGCATCGCGGTGCGCCTGCGCGAGGAGGACGGGTTCCTCCAGGCGGTGGTGCGCACGGCGGACGAGATGATGCCGCTCAACGCCGAGGAGCCGGCCTTCGTCGGCCTCTTCCGCGAGGTGCGCGAGCGCGCCGCCGAGCTCGGCAAGCGTGCCGGGCTGCCCGACGAGATCGTCTCCCGCGTGCTGCAGACCGCCGACGGCCCCGGCCGCTTCGCCGACCTGGTGGCGGCCTACACCGAGATGTCGACCGCCGAGAAGCAGATGATCCTCGAGACGCTGCCGGTCGAGGAGCGCCTGCGCCGCGTGCTGGTCCAGATCCAGCGCCAGATCGGCGTGCTCGAGGCGCAGGAGACGATCAAGTCGCAGGTCCAGGAGGAGCTCGGCGACCGCCAGCGCGAGATCTACCTGCGCGAGCAGCTCAAGGCGATCCAGCGCGAGCTCGGCGAGGGCGACGACGCCAGCGACCTCGACGAGCTGCGCGAGACGCTCGACGGCCTCGATCTGCCGGCGGCGGCGCGCAAGGAGGTCGACCGCGAGCTCGGGCGCCTGACCCGCATCGGCCGCGAGTCGATGGAGAGCCAGGTGATCCGCAACTTCCTCGAGAACGTCGCCGAGCTGCCGTGGAACGAGCGCAGCGAGGAGCACCTCGACATCCAGGAGGCGGCGCGCATCCTGGAGGAGGACCACTACGGCCTCGAGGACGTCAAGGACCGCGTGCTCGAGTTCCTCGCCGTGCGCCAGCTCGCCCACCAGGAGGAGGAGCGCGAGGCGGCGGCCGCGGCGGCGGCGGCGCAGCCCGAGGCGGCCGCCGAGGAGCACGCCGCCGAGGAGCACGCCGCCGACGGCGGCAACGGCCACGTGCCGCCGCTCGAGACCGCCGACGTGGCGAGCGGCGAGGAGGCGGCGGACGCCGGCGAGGACGAGGTCCCCGGCAACGAGGACGACCGCGTCGCCAAGGGTCCCATCCTGCTCTTCGTCGGCCCCCCGGGCGTCGGCAAGACCTCGATCGCCAAGTCGATCGCCCGCGCCATGGGCCGCAAGTACGTGCGCATCTCGCTGGGCGGCGCCCGCGACGAGGCCGACATCCGTGGGCACCGCCGGACCTACGTCGGTGCGATGCCCGGGCGCATCATCCAGGGGATGCGGCAGGCGAACACCAAGAACCCGGTCTTTCTCCTGGACGAAGTGGACAAGCTCGGCGTCTCCTTCCAGGGAGATCCGAGCGCCG
>CAZLBJ010000518.1:0-3017 GCA_964557755.1 uncultured Thermoanaerobaculia bacterium | reverse complement strand
TCTTGCCTCCGGGGCCGATGATGTCGCGGATCTTCGAGATCGGCACCTTGATGGTGTAGAGGCGCGGCGCGTACCTCGACAGCTCGGTGCGCGGGTCGCGCAGCACCGCCTCCATCTGGTCGAGGATCCACAGGCGGCCGTTGCGCGCCTGTTCGAGCGCCTGCTCCATGATCTCGCGGGTGACGCCGCCGATCTTGATGTCCATCTGCAGCGCGGTGACGCCGTCGCGGGTGCCGGCCACCTTGAAGTCCATGTCGCCGTAGTGGTCCTCCTGGCCGGCGATGTCGGTGAGCACCGCGAAGTCGTCGTCGGACTTGATCAGGCCCATGGCGACGCCGGCCACCGGCGCCAGCATCGGCACGCCGGCGTCGAACAGCGCCAGCGAGCCGCCGCACACCGAGGCCATCGACGAGGAGCCGTTGGACTCCAGGATGTCGCTGACCACGCGCACGGTGTAGGGGAAGTCGTCCTCGTGCGGCAGCACCGGCATCAGCGCGCGGCGGGCGAGCACGCCGTGGCCGATCTCGCGCCGGCCGGGGCCGCGCAGGAAGCGCACCTCGCCGACCGAGAAGGGCGGGAAGTTGTAGTGGAGCATGAACTTCTGCTTGCTCTCGCCCTCGTACTCCTCGATGATCTGCGCGTCGCGCAAGGTGCCGAGGGTGGCGGAGACCAGCGCCTGGGTCTCGCCGCGGGTGAACAGGCTCGAGCCGTGGGTGCGCGGCAGCAGGCCGACCTCGATGTCGATGCCGCGGATCTCGTCGAGCGCGCGGCCGTCGAAGCGGCGGCGGTTCTGCAGCACGGCGTCGCGCAAGAGACGCTCCTCGAGGTCGCCGATCGCCTTCTTGACCTGGGTCCGGTACTCCTCCTGGTCCTCCGGGATCGCCTCGACGTAGGGCCCGGTGACCTCCTTGACGCGGGTCTTGCGCTCGAACTTGCCGGCGGTGTGGAGGGCGTCGCGCATCGGGCCGTAGAGGTCGCCCTTGACCTTCTCCCACACCTCGTGCGGGTAGGGCTCCGGCGCCTGCCACTCGGGCTTGGCGAGGCCGAGCTCGGCGAACATCTCGCGCTGCGCACCGATCAGCTTCTGGATCTCCTGGTGGCCGCGGAAGATGGCGTCGAGCAGCAGCTCCTCGCCGACCTGGTTGGCGCCCGCCTCGACCATCACCACGGCTTCCTCGCTGCCGACCACCATCAGGTCGAGGTCGGCCATGTCGCGCTGCGTGTTGTCCGGGTTGAACACCAGCTCGCCGTCGATCATGCCGACGCGGACCGCGCCCACCGGGTGGTAGAAGGGGATGTCCGACAGGTGCAGCGCGAAGGAGGCACCGTTGATCGCCAGGACGTCCGGATCGTTGACGCCGTCGGCGCTCAGTACCAGCGAGATGATCTGGGTCTCGTGGAAGTAGCCGTCGGGGAACAGCGGGCGCAGCGGCCGGTCGATCAGTCGGCAGGTGATGATCTCCTTCTCCGACGGCCGCCCTTCGCGCTTGAAGAAGCCGCCGGGGAACTTGCCGGCGGCGTAGGTGTACTCGCGGTAGTCCACGGTGAGCGGCAGGAAGGAGCGGGTGCGCTCGCCGGAGGGGTCCATGCAGGCGGTGGCGAGGACCACGGTGTCGCCCAGGCGCACCGTCACCGAGCCGTTGGCCTGCTTCGCGAGGTGGCCGCTGGTGACGGTGATCGTCTCGCTGCCGATCTGGATCTGCTTGCTGATCTTCATGGGATCTCTTTCTCTCTCGTCTCTCGTCGTCGGATGGCCGCGCGCGCCTATCCCCTGCACCGGCGGTGCCGGCGGCGGGGACGGAACGGAGGGTGGTCGCGCAAGGCTCGGGTGGGCCCTCCCGGCGGGATGACGCGGAGGGCCGGCGGGCGGCGCCGCGGGGCGGCGCGGCCTACTTGCGGATGCCGAGGCGCTCGATGGTGCTGCGGTAGCGCTCGATGTCCTTGCTCTTCAGGTAGTCGAGCAGGCGGCGGCGGCGGCCGACGAGCTTGAGCAGCCCGCGCCGGCTGTGGTGGTCCTGCTTGTGCGTCTGGAAGTGCTCGGTCAGCTCCTGGATGCGAGCCGTGAGCAGCGCCACCTGCACCTCGGGCGAGCCGCTGTCGCTGTCGTGGAGCTTGTGCTCCTCGATGATCTGTGCCTTCTTTTCCTTCGTCTGGGCCAACGTGAACTCCTCCTAGTACCCTTCTTCTCTGTCTCTCGATCCGAACGATCATACCACGAAACGCCCTGTTCGCGGGCGTTCCCGGCTACTTGAAGACCACGCGCGGCTGCACGATGCCGACGCCGCCGGTGCCGATGCGCTCGACGATGGTGCCGACGGCGATGAACTGGCCGCGGCGGTCGACCAGCTTCACCCAGTCGCCCTCGTCGCCGGCGAGGTCGCGCACCAGCACGGTCTGGCCGTGGGCGACGCGCTCCTCCTGCTGCGCGTCGGCGGTGATCTCGCCGAAGGGCAGCGGGATGGCGTCGAACGGCACCCAGCCGCGCGGCGTCTGGCCGGCGGCCACCGCCGTCTCGAGCTCGTCGAGGGTCGCGGCGTCGGCGAGCTCGAAGGGGCCGACCTTGAGGCGCCGCAGCGCCGACAGGTGCCCGCCGGTGCCCACCGTCTCGCCGATCTCGTGCGCCAGAGTGCGGGCGTAGGTGCCCGACGAGCAGGCGAGGCGGAAGCGCAGGCGGGGCGCCCCGCCGTCGCGCTCGAGGCCGCCGAGCGGCACCAGCTCGAAGACGGTGACGCGCTTGGTTTCGCGCGGTACCTCCTTGCCCTCGCGCGCCAGCTCGTAGAGCTTCTTGCCGCCCACCTTCTTGGCGGAGTGCATGGGGATTTCCTGCTCGATGGTCCCGATAAACGGGGTGATGGCTTCGCGCAGGCGTTCTTCGTTCAGCTCCGGGCAGGGCCGGGTTTCCAGGATATCGCCTTCCCGGTCCAGGGTGTCCGTGGTGACGCCGAAGGTGACCTCCAGCCGGTAGCGCTTGTCCGTGGGGAAGTATTCGATGAGCCGGGTGGCCTGACCCAGTGCGA
>CAZLBJ010000517.1:0-3032 GCA_964557755.1 uncultured Thermoanaerobaculia bacterium | reverse complement strand
CGCCGGCGGGCCCGGCCCCGGGCCCCCCGGGGGCGGCGGGGGGGGGCGCGGCGGGGGGGGGGGGGCCGCCGCCGCGGGGCCCGCCGGCGCCGGGGACGTTCTTGAGCACCAGCTCGACCGGCAGCTCCAGCGCCTCGGCGGCGCGCCGGCCGTAGGTGAAGCGCAGCACGGGGTCGGGGACGCGGCCGAGCAGCTCGCCGAGGTCGGCGGCGGCTCGCGCCTGGCGCCGCGGCTCGCCGCGCACCGCCGGCGGTGCCAGCCGCGCGATCTCCGCCACCACCGCGTCGGGCGCCTCGCGCACCGCCCTGGCCACCGCCGCATCGCCCTCGGCGAGGCGCAGCGAGTCGGGGTCGTGGCCGGCGGGGAAGCCGGCGCGGTGCACCGCCAGGCCCACCGACAGGAGCAGCGGCAGCCCCCGGCGGTGTGCCGTCTCGCCGGCGTCGTCGCCGTCGTAGGCCACCACCACCTCCTCGGCGTAGCGCGACAGGAGCTTGGCCTGCTCCGGGGTGAGCGCCGTGCCCATCGTCGCCACCGCGCCCTCGACGCCGGCGGCGGCGGCGCCGATGACGTCGAAGTAGCCCTCCACCAGCACCGCTCTGCCGCCGTCGCGGATGGCGCGCCGGCCCTGGAACAGGCCGTAGAGGAGCTCGCCCTTGTGGAAGCGCTCGGTCTCCGCCGAGTTGACGTACTTCGCCTTGTCGTCTCCCAGGGTGCGGCCGCCGAAGCCCACCAGGCGGCCGGAGGGGTTGTGGATCGGGAACACCAGGCGGTGGCGGAAGCGGTCGAGCAGGCTGCCGCGCTTCTGCGAGCGGAAGACGAGGCCGGCGGCCACGAGGTCGCGCTCCTTGACGCGTTCGCGCAGGGCGTCGAGCAGCGCCGTCCAGCCGTCCGGCGCGTAGCCGAGGGCGAAGCGCTCGACGAGCTCCGGCGGCACCTTGCGTTCCTCGAGGTAGCGGCGCGGCACGGCGTGGCGGCGGAGCTGGTCGCGGAAGAAGTCGGCGGCGGCGGCCAGCGCCGGCTCGACGTCGGGCTCGTCGGGGCGGCGGGCGCGGGCGCGGCGCTCGACCGGGATGCCGTAGCGCAGCGCCAGCGACTCGACGGCGGCCGGGAAGTCGTCGCCGGTCATCTCCATGTGCAGCTTGATGGCGTCGCCGCCGGCGCCGCAGCCGAAGCAGTAGTAGAGGCCCTTGTCGGGGTCGACGTGGAAGGAGGGCGTCTTCTCCTTGTGGAACGGGCACAGGCCCTCGTAGTCGCGCCCCTTGCGGGTCAGCGAGGTGTGCTCGTTCGCCACGTCGACGACGTCGACGGCGTCGCGCACCGCCTGCACCAGCTCGCGGGTGAGGTCGACGTTGCCGAAGGACATGAGGGGGCCGCGCCTATTGTCTCTCAGGCGCCGGGCAGGGTGTCGCGCAGAGTGTCGCGCAGAGTGACGACGGTGGCGCCGTCGCCGCCCTCGTTGCGGGCGCCGGGGCGCTGGCCGGCGACCGCCGGGTGGCGGCGCAGGTGCTCGCGCACCGCGTCTCTCAAGGCCCCGGTGCCGTGGCCGTGGATCACCCGCACCTCGTCGCGCGAGCCGAGCAGAGCGCGGTCGAGGTAGTCGTCGAGCTCGCGCAGGGCGGGCTCGACGCGCTTGCCGAGCAGGTGCAGCTCCTGGGGGACGGCGGGGGCTCCGCCACCGCCGCCATCGCCACCGCTGTCGCCGCCGCCGCCGGCGCTCACCGTGACGCCGCGGGGGGCGGCGGCGGGGCGGGGCGGCGGTTCCGGCGGCGCTCCGGGCCGCGCGACCGGCGCCAGATCGTCCTCGCGGCAGCGCACCGTCTTGCCGCGCACCGAGACCTCTGCTCGGCCGCGGTCGAGCTTCTCCAGCGTGCCCTCCCAGCCGAGGCCGCGGTGGCGCACCGGGCCGCCGACCACCAGCTCGCCGGCGGGCTCCGGCTCCTCGCCCGCCACCTCCGGCGCGGTGGCGAACAGGCGCTCGACCGCCTCCGCCTCGAGGCCGCGGCGGCGGCCCTCGGCCTCCATCTGCTCGCGGATGCGGGCGGTCTCCTCGCGCAGCCGCTCGAGGGTGTCGCGGCGGAAGGCGTCGAGCTCGCCGCGCAGCCGCCTGCCGACGGCGCGCCGCTCGTCGGCGAGGGCCTTCTCCTCCTCCGCCAGGCGGCGGCGCAGCTTCGCCGCGTCGTCGGCCTCACGGGCGGCGCGGTCGCGCTCCCCGGCCAGCTCGCCGCGCAGCGCCTCGACCTCGGAGAGCAGACGCTGGAGGTCGCGGTGGCCGCGGCCCAGCCGCGCCTCGGCGCGGTCGAGCCACGCGGCCGGCAGGCCGAGGCGGCGGGCGAGGGCGAGCGCCTCGCTGCCGCCGGGCGGGCCGGGCAGCAGGCGGAAGGTGGGGCGGCCGCTGTCGGCGCTGAACTCCATGGCGGCGCAGCCGGCGCCGTCCAGCTCCATGGCGGCGGCGGCGAGCGGCGTCAAGTGCGTGGTGACGATCGCCAGGCTGCCGCGCCCGGCCAGCGCCTCGAGCAGCGAGACGCCGAGCGCGGCGCCCTCCTCCGGGTCGGTGCCGGAGCCCAGCTCGTCGAGCAGCACCAGCGAGTCGGGACCGGCGGCGTGCCACGCCTCCTCGAGGCGCAAGAGGCGCCCGCTGAAGGTCGAGCGGTCGGTCAGCAGGTCCTGCTCGTCGCCCACCGTCGCCACCAGGCGCTCGACCAGCGGCAGCCGCGTGCCCGCCGCCGCCGGCACCGGCAGGCCGGCCTGGGCGGCGAGGGTGAGCAGGCCCACCGTCTTCAGCGCCACCGTCTTGCCGCCGGCGTTGGGGCCGGTGACCACCAGGGCGCGGCGCTCGGGCGTCAGCGCGAGGTCGAGCGGCACCACCTCGCCCTCGTGGCCCGGTTGGCCGAGGGCGGCGCGGCGCAGCCCGGCGAGGCCGGGGTCGAGCAGCGGGTGGCGGCCGGCGACGAGGGCCAGCTCGCCGCGCGGCGCCGTCTCCGGCAGGCGGCCGGCGGCGAGCTCGGCGAAGCGCCGCGACGCCTCCAGCAGGT
>CAZLBJ010000516.1:0-5667 GCA_964557755.1 uncultured Thermoanaerobaculia bacterium | reverse complement strand
CGACGTCGTCCGGCGCCAGCGGCAGCGGCGGCACGGCGGTCGCCGGCGCGCCCTGGCGCAGCCGCCACTCGACGAGCGCCGGCGACAGGCCGTTCCAGTAGCCGACGAGGACCGGCGCGGGCCCCGCTCCGCGCGCCTCGGCCGCCACCGCCTCGAGCAGCGGCCGCGACGCCGGCGGCATCGAGTAGAGGGCCCGCGTCTCGCCGAGCCGCGCCGCGCCGGCGCCGCCGGCGGCCACCAGCACGGCGGCGAAGGCGGCCACCGCCGCCCGCGGCAGCGGCCGCCAGCGCGCCGGCAGCCGCCCCGCGAGCTGGTCGACCGCCTCGGCGACGCCGGCGGCGGCCATCAGCCAGGCGAGCGGTACCACGGTGAACAGGAAGCGCGGCTCCTTGTACGGATGGAAGGCGACCGCGACGAGACCCGCGGCGAGCGCCAGCCCCACCGCGCGGCGCTCCGGCGGCAGGTACGGCAGGCGCAGGAGCGGCACCAGCGCCGCCGCCGCCACCGCCCAGCCCAGCCACTCGGCGGCGTGGTAGTCGGCCAGGAAGCTGCGCGGGTAGAGCGCCAGGTGGCCGCCGAGCGACAGCTCCGAGGTGCGGTTCTCGACGAAGCCGAAGAAGTCCTTGACGTGCTCGGGCACCAGCATCCACAGCGCCACCGGCAGGCCGATCCAGCGGCCGAGGACGCGGAAGCGCTCCGGCAGCGCCCGCCAGCGCACCGCCGCCCGCCGTCGCGCCGCCGGCACCAGCGCCAAGCGCAGCAGCACGAGGAGCCACAGCGCGTAGAGCGGGTTGCCCAGCGAGCTCGCCGCCACCTCGACGCCGGCCACTTCGAAGCGCCAGCCGCCGGAGAGTGGGATGGTGGCCAGCACGGCGAGGTAGACGAGCACGAACAGCGGCCACGGCCGGCGCCAGCGGTAGCCCGCGGCGGCGGCGCGCAGCCGGCGCCCGGCGGCGGCGAGCGTGCCGTGCTCGTCCCACGCCTCGTGGACGACCAGCGGTGCGATCCACAGCAGGCCGTAGTTGTACTTGGTGAAAAACAGCACCGTGGCGGCCAGCGCCGCCGCCCGCAGGTCGCGGGGGCGCCGCATCCGCAGCCAGCGCGCGTAGAGCCCCACGGCGGCGAGCAGCGCCAGCGCCCCCGGCACCTCGAGCATGGTGAGGGTGGCGAAGAGGTGCCCGAAGGGGCTCGCCAGCCACAGGGCCGCCACCAGCACCCCCGCCACCGCCGCCCGCCCCGTCCCCGCCCAGCGCTCCACCTCCCAGCCGGCGAAGAAGGCCGCGAAGGCGGCGAGCACGAACAAGCTGGTGACCAGCAGCTCGGTGACGCGGAAGCCATCGCCGAAGGCGAGGAAGGCGAACGACTCGACGAGAGGAAAGACCGGCGGCCAGACGTCCAGCGCGTTCACCTCGCGCAGCCACCCCACCGGATCCACGGCGCGCACCGCATCCGCCAGCCGCAGCCCCGAAACCCCGTACTTCGCCATGTCCCACTGCGGCAGCGACTCCCCCGCCGCCACCCACCCCCACAACCACCGCCCCACCGGCCACCCCGCCACCGCCACCAAGGCCAGGCCGGCGGCGAAGGGAAGACGATCGAGGATGCGTCGAGACAGGGGAGGGTTCAAGGCGAAGAGATGGTACTACCCCTCGGGCCCACCTCCGGAGCCCGCGTCCTACGCAGGAACCAAGCTTCCTACTCAGCTCGCCTTGCGGGTCGCCCGTCCCTCGAAAGACGCAAGTTTCGGTCCGCCCTCTGGCACTGCCGTTGCACTTCCAGGGGGTGGCACCGACGCCACGAGCCGCATCCGACCACCCGACCCGAAGACCCGAACTAGGAGGTCCCATGCCGAACCCCCAGCCGCACGCCAGCACCCACCGCGCCCCCACCGCCGCCGGTGCCGAGGTCGCCCGCTGGGTCGAGCGACTGGCGCGCTTCGGCTACCTGGCGAAGGGCGTCGTCTACGCCGTGGTCGGCATCCTGGCGGCGCGGCTGGCCTTCGGCAGCGGCGGCGAGACCACCGGCGCGCGCGGCGCGCTGTATGAGATCGGCAGCCAGCCGTGGGGCCAGGGGCTGCTGCTGCTCACCGGCCTCGGCCTCGCCTGCTACGCCGGCTGGAAGCTCGTCCAGGGCATCCGCGACCCGGAGCGCAAGGGCACCGACGCCGAGGGCATCGTCAAGCGGCTGGGCTTCGTCGGCAGCGGCGTCATCCACGCCTCGCTGGCGCTCACCGCCTTCCGGCTCGCCACCGGCAACGGCGGCGGCGGCGGCGAGGACACGCAGGGGAGGACCGCGCAGCTCATGTCCTACCCGGCGGGCCTGTGGCTGGTCGGGCTGGTGGGGCTGGTGACGCTCGGCATCGGCCTGTACCAGTTCTACCGCGCCTGGGACGAGAGCTTCCTGCGCAAGTGGAACGTCGGCGCCATGTCGCCGGAGCAGCGGCGCTGGGGGACGCGGGCGGGGCGCTGGGGCCTGGCGGCGCGCGGCGTGGTGTTCCTGATGATGGGCTTCTTCTTCGTCCGCGCCGCGCTGCAGCACGACGCCAGCGAGGCGATCGGGCTCGACGGCGCGCTGACCAAACTGGCAAGCAGCTCCACCGGCCCGTGGCTGCTCGGCCTCGTCGCCCTCGGCCTCGTCGCGTACGCAGTCTTCTGCTTCACCCAGGCGCGCTACCGCCACTTCCAGGTGCGCTGACGCCTCACCTCTTCGGCAGCGCCTCGGCGAGCGCCGCGTCGAGGTCGCGGTAGCGGAAGCGGAAGCCGAGGCGCTCGAGCGCCGCCGGCACCGCGCGCTGCCCCTCGAGCAGCATGTCCGCCATGTCGCCGAGCACCGCGTGGAGGGCGAAGCCCGGCGCCCCCAGCAGGTTGGGCCGGCCGAGGCGGCGGGCGACGGCGGCCGACAGCTCGCGGTTGGTGGCCGGCGCCGGGGCGGTGAGGTTGAACGGACCGGCCGCCTCGTCGTTCTCCAGCAGGAAGCGCAGCGCCGCCACCTCGTCCGCCAGGTGGATCCACGACACGTACTGGCGCCCCGAGCCGAGCGGGCCGCCGACGAAGAGCTTGAAGGGCAGCGCCAGCTTGGTCAGCGCGCCGCCGCGGCGGGCGAGGACGACGCCCGAGCGCGCCACCGCCCGGCGCACGCCGAGGTCCTCGGCCGGCGCCGTGGCCGCCTCCCACTGCACGCAGACGCGGGCCAGGAAGCTGTCGCCCGGCGGCTCCTCTTCGCGCACCACCTCGTCGCCGCGGGCGCCGTAGTAGTCGACGCCGGAGGCCTGCACCAGGACCTGCGGCTTGACCGCGGCGCCGGCGACCGCCGCCAGCACGGCGCGCGCCGACTCGACGCGGCTGTCGCGGATGCGCCGCTTCTTCGCCGCCGTCCACGGCCGGCCGTCGGCCAGCGGCTCGCCGGCGAGGTGGACGATGCCGAACGCGCCGTCGGCCAGCTCGCCCCAGCCGCCGGCGGTCTCGGCGTCCCAGCCGGCGGCGCGGGCGCCGGCCGGCAGGCCGGTGACCCGCTCGGGGTTGCGGGACAGCACCACCACGTCGTAGCCGGCGCCGGCCAGCTCGGCGACCAGGGCGCCGCCGATGAAGCCGGAGCCGCCGGTGACGATGACGCGGCGAGGTGAGTCGTCTCGCATGCCGAAACCTCCAAGCAAGGGCGCCGCCAGCGCTTCGCCGGGCTCAGGGCCTACGACACGGCTTCCAGCTCCTCCTCGAGGAGCTGCCGCCGGTGGAGGTCGGCGTAGAGGCCGCCGCGCGCCACCAGGCCGTCGTGGTCGCCGCGCTCGACGATGCGGCCGCCGTCGAGCACCAGGATCAGGTCGGCGCCCTGCACCGTCGAGATGCGGTGCGAGACGAGGAACACCGTGCGGCCGACGAACACCCGCCGCAGGTTGGCGAGGATGCGCTCCTCGGTGTGGGTGTCGACCGCCGACAGGCAGTCGTCGAGCAGCAGCAGGCGCGGCCGGCGCAGCAGGGCGCGGGCCAGGGCGACGCGCTGCTTCTGACCGCCCGACAGCGTGATGCCGCGTTCGCCGACCACCGTGTCGAGGCCCTGCGGGAAGGCCGCGAGGTCGCCCTCGAGGCCGGCCATCTCCGCCGCTTCGAGGATCTCCGCGTCGCCCGCCCCGGGGCGGCCGAGGGCGATGTTCTCGCGCACCGTGGTCGAGAACAGGAACGTCTCCTGCGGCACCATGCCGATGGCGCGGCGCAGCGGCTCCAGGCGGAGGCGGCGGACGTCGCGGCCGTCGAGGAGCAGCGTCCCCGCCGGCGGCTCGAACAGGCGCGGCAGCAGGCCGAGCAGCGTCGACTTGCCGGCGCCGGTGCGGCCGACGAGCGCCACCGTGGCGCCGGCCGGCACCTCGAACGACACGTCCTCGATCACCGGCGGGCCGCCGTCGTACGCGAAGGTGAGACCGCGCACCGCCACCGCGCCGTCCACCTCGCCGGGGTCGACCGCATCCGGCGCGTCGGCCACCGCCGGCTCGCGGTCGAAGATGGCGCGCATGCGGCCGAGCGAGGCGGTGCCGCGCTGCACCAGGTTGATCACCCAGCCGATGGCGATCATCGGCCACACCAGCTCGCCGAGGAAGAGGTTGAAGGTGACGAACTGGCCGACGGTGATGGCCTCCTGGAGGACCAGCCAGCCGCCGTAGGCGAGCACGGTGACGAAGCCGAGCCCGACCAGCGCCTGCAACGCCGGCCGGAAGGCGGCGTCCCAGCGGATCAGCCGCCGGTTGCGCTCCACGTAGTCGTCGTTGGCGGCCGCGAAGGCGCGCTCCTCGGCCGCCTCGCGGGCGTAGGCACGGACCACGCGCACGCCGGCGAGGTTCTCCTGCACCTTGGTCGAGAGGTCGGAGAAGCTCTCCTGGACGCCCTCGAACAGGACGTGGATGCGCTGGCCGACGAAGTGCGTCACCCAGGCGACCAGCGGCATGGTGGCGAGCGCCACGAAGGTCAACGGCACGTGGATCGCGAGCATGAAGGCGAGGGCGCCGATGGCGGTGAACAGGGTGTTGGCCGAGTACATGATGGCCGGCCCGCACAGCATGCGCACCGCCTGCAGGTCGTTGGTGGCGCGCGCCATCAGGTCGCCGGTGTAGCTCTCCTGGTAGAAGCCGAGGGAGAGCGATTCGAGGGTCTCGAAGTAGCGGTCGCGCAGGTCGAGCTCGATGTCCCGGCTCATGGTCACCAGGATCATGCGCTGGAGGTAGCTGAAGATCCCCTGCACACCGACGATCACGAGCAGCAGCCCGGCGTAGCCGAGCAGCCTCCCCATCGCCACGTCGCGCCGCAGCTCGTCGACCGCCCAGCCGACCAGCAGCGGCGAGAAGAGGCCGACCGCCACCGAGGCGAAGATCGCCGCGAGGCCGCTGGTGAGGCGGCGCTTGTAGCGCCGGAGGTAGGGGACGAGGAAACGGAGGCGTTCTAGCACGGAAGGGAGACGATATCAGCGGGAAGAACCGGGAACGTCAAGGGTCAACGTCAACGGCAACGGCAACGGCGGGGGGAGGGGCGAGGGTGGCGGGGTGGGGTGGGTCCCCGCGCAGGGATCAGCGCGCTACTGCTCGGACTCAGACCGGGGGCGCGCTTCGGCTTCCACGGGCCGCCATCGGCATCGGACTCCGAAGGGCATGGCGCTTGGCCCGCTCCAGACGTCCCTGCGCGGGGA
>CAZLBJ010000515.1:0-21151 GCA_964557755.1 uncultured Thermoanaerobaculia bacterium | reverse complement strand
GGGGCCGACCAGCGCCGCGTCGAGCTGGCGCAGCGCCGCCGCCGCGGCCTCGGCGGGCGCCGGGTCGTCGCCGCCCGCCAGCCTCACCTGCAGCGGCACCAGGCGCTCGGGCGGCAGCGGCAGCAGCCCGCGGGCGGCGAGCAGGGCGAGCTGCGGGTCGGCGCCGGAGAGGACGCGGTCGACCAGCGTCTGGGCACCGGCCGTGGCCGACGCGGCAGGAGGGCGGGGCGCCCGCGGGTCGCCGCCCGGGGCCTCCTGCGGCGGGTCGGATGCCATGGACACCGGGTCAGCCGGCGCCGGGAACGCCGCCCTCGTCCTCGTCGACGCCGCCGACCGCCGGCTCGTCGGCGTCGCGCGGCCGCGGGGCGGGCGGCGGGGCGACGGGGTCCTGCTGCGGCGCGGTGCCCGTCTGCGGTGCCTCGGTGCGCGGCGTCCCGGCCTGCGGCGAGCCGGTCTGCGGCGACTCGGTGACCGGGGGCGGCGTCGGCGGCCGGGTGGTGGGCTGCGCGCGGCGCGGCGGGGCGGTGCCGGTGCGCGGCGCCCCGGGCGCCTCGATGATGACGTTGCGCACCGCGCCGTCGGCGCCCCCCGGCGGCAGGTTGCGCGGCACGCCGTTGACCTGCACCTCTACGCCGGAGGCGTTGCCCAGCGTCTCCAGCACCACCCGCTCGCGCGCCTCGAGCTGCAGCGACTCGCCGGCCACGAACAGCTTCTCGGTGCGGCTGCCGCCGTCGACCGTCGCCGCCACCCAGCACTTCTGGGTGAAGTCGAGGGTGACCACCAGCGGCGCGCCGGCGGGCAGGTCGGCGATCGGCTCCGGCACCGGCTCGGGCGGCGTCTCGCGCTGCTCGCCGGCCGGCGCGGCGATCGGAGGCGGCGCCGCCTCCTCGCGGTTGGCGCGGCTGCGCTGGTAGAAGTAGGCGTAGACGCACACGGCGAGCAGCAGCACGGCGAGCAGGACGACGAGGAAGCGCTTCGACACCGGCCCCCGCGAGGCGGCGGTCATCGGCACGACGTCGTCGTCGGCGCCGTCGGCCCCCTCGTGGGCGGCCAGGTAGTAGTTGACCACGTCGTCGGGGTTGAGGCCGACGTAGCGCGAGTACTCGCGCAGGAAGCCGCGGGCGAACACCGGCGCCGGCAGGATGTCGAAGCGATCCTGCTCCATCGCCTTCAGGTAACGCAGGCTGATCTTCGTCTTGTCGGCGATCTCGCGCAGGTCGATCTCGCGCATTTCGCGCTGGCGGCGCAGCCAGGTGCCGAAGGAGGCCTCGGCCGACGGGTCGCCCTGGACCGGGACGCGGCGCGACGGCGCCACCGGCGGCGGCGGCTCGGCGGCCACCGGGTCGTAGGCCGTCTCCTCGTAGGGCGGCTCCCCGTAGGCCGGCTCCTCGTGGGCCGCCTCCGCCGCCGCGGGCTCGGCGGGCGCCTCCGCGGCGGGCTCCTCCGGCACACCGAGCCCGCGGTGGCCGTCGCCCTCGCCGCCGGCGGTGTCGTCTCCGGCGGCGTCGTTCCCGGCGGCATCGCCCCGGGAGCCCGCCTCGGCGGGCGGCTCCTCCGCGACCTGGCGGTCCCGGTCGTCTTCGGGGACTTCGTGGCTCTCGTTCGGCACGCTGATCCTAAACTTTATGCTTCGCCCAGGGGTCCGGTCAAACGGCGATGACGCAAGTGCGTTACGGGCGGACGGCCCTCCTGCGGGCGCCGGGGCGTCACCCTTCCCCCAGCAACAATCGCGCCGGCCGGCGCAGCTCCGGTACCGCCCTCTCCGCCCATGGCGCCATGGTATCGTTCCGAGTTCCATGGCGAAGTCCAAGCCCGTACCCCCCGAGCTCCGAACCCACATCGACAGCGGCGACCTGCAGGCCCTCGAAGACGAGTGGCTGACGCGGCTCGGCCAGCGGCGCCAGGCGCTGGCCGCAGAGGTCGAGGGCTTCGCCGCCGCCGCCCACCACGTGGCGGCCGGCGAGGAGGGCGACCCCGACCACGCGCGCTTCCTGCTCGAGCTGCTCGACGAGCAGCTCTCGTCGAACGAGCTGTGGCACGCCCGCCTCGGGCTGCTGCGCGACGCCGGCGCGCTGCTCCTGGGCGACGGCACCGGCGTCCACGCCGAGATCGTCGCCACCCTGGACAAGCTCTACGGCGAGCGCAGCATCTTCACCGGCATGAGCGAGACGGTGGGCCTCCACCGCGCCACCCACGACCTCGGCAAGACCTGGGAGAAAGTCGAGCGGCTGCACGCGGTGATGGCCTTCGACGTCGGCACCATCGTCGCCATGGAGGGGCGCGGCGTCGGCACCATCGTCGACGCCAACTTCCAGCTCGAGAGCTTCAAGGTCGACTTCGCCGACCACGCGGCGCTCAACGTCGGCTTCCGCGCCGCGCCGAAGATGCTCGAGCCGCTGCCGCCCGCGCACATCCTGCGCCGCAAGGTGGAGGACCCCGAGTCGTTGGCGAAGCTCGCCGACGAGGACCCGCCAGCGCTGCTGCGCGTGGTGCTCGAGAGCCGCGGCCGCGAGCTGACCGCCGGCGAGGTGCGCGCCGACCTCACCGGCATCGTCCCCGACGCCCGGTGGACCTCCTTCTGGAACGCCGCCCGCAGGCACCCGCAGGTGGTGGTGCACGGCAAGGGGCGGCAGACCTACACCTGGGCCACCTCCTCGGACCACGCGCAGGAGACGGTGTGGAGCAAGTTCGAGGCGGCGCCGCCGCGCAAGAAGCTCGAGCTGCTACGGCGCGAGGGCGAGCGCGCCCCGGAGCTGCGCGGCCGCATGGCGGCGGCGCTCGACGCCCTCGGCCGGCGTGAAGCGGGGCGCGACCCCGGCCTCGCCTTCGAGATCTGGGCCAGCCTCGAGCGCGCCGGCGCGGCGCCGGCCGACGGCGGCGACGTCCCCTACGCGCCGGCGGCCCTGCTTGCCGGCCCCGCGGCCGGCGCCAAGGCCTTCCTCGCCGGCATCGAGGACCGCTCCCTGCGCGAGCAAGCCTACCGCGAGGTGCGCCGCCGGCGCGACGACTGGCGCGAGGTCTTCCACGACCGCCTGCCGCGCGAGGAGGACCCGCGCGCCCTCGACCTGATGTACGACGAGCTGCGGGGCGACGGCGGTGGAGCCGGCGAGGTGCCCAAGGAGCTCGGCAGCTTCCTCGACGGCGTCCTCGCCCGCCCCCACCGCGCGCCGGCCGTCTTCGTGTGGCTGGCCGAGCGCGCCGGCTCGGACCTGTCGCTCATCCTGCGCAACCCGCAGCGCCTGCTGCAGCAGATCTTCGCCGCCATGGGCCGCGACGAGTTCAAGGAGCACCGCCCGCGCCTGAGGGCGCTGCTCGAGAAGGGGCGCACGGCGTCGAAGGTCTTCCCCGAGCTCAGCGAGGAGCAGGCGCCGGCGGCGGCCGACGCCATCCACCGCGCCGGCTACCTCGAGGAGTACGAGCGCGAGGAGCTGCAGCGGGCGCTCGAGCTGTCGTTCCCGTCGCTGCGCGGCGAGGCGGCGAAGAGCGACGTGCTGTGGGCCACCCAGGCGTCGATCGACGCCAAGCGCGCGCAGCTCGACGACATCACCCGCCGCGAGCTGCCGGCCAACCGCAAGGCGATCGAGGAGGCGCGGGCGATGGGCGACCTGCGCGAGAACTTCGAGTACAAGTCGGCGCGCCAGCGCCACGAGTTCCTCACCGCGCTGGCCTCGAAGCTCCAGGCCGAGCTGTCGCGCGCCAAGGCGATCGACCTGTCGCGCGTCGACCCCGGCCAGGTGCGCGTCGGCACCCGCTGCGTGCTCGCCGACGGCGGCGGCGGGCGGCGCACGCTCACCGTCCTCGGCCCGTGGGAGAGCGCGCCGGAGGAGGACGTCGTCTCCTACGAATCGGACCTGGCCCAGAAGCTCCTCGGCAAGGGGGTGGGCGACGCGGTGGAGACCACCGAGGGGCGCACCGAGAGGATCGAATCGATCGAGGTGGCGGCGGGCTGAGCTCGTGCCGGGTGTAACGGCCCGCCGCCGGGCCGCGCCGTACTAGCGATGTCGGACCGACCCCTCGCCCCGCCGCGGCGGCCGTCGCCGCGCCAGGAGCGCCGCTCGCTGTGGCTGTTCCTCGCCCTGGCGCCGCGCCTGCCGCGCGTCGAGCAGCCCGAGCCGCCGGAGCGCCTGGCGCCCTACGCGCCGCTGTGGATCGAGCGCCCCGGCCGCCGCGGCCGCCTCACCGGCACCTGGTACCCGGCCGCCGGCGCCGCCCGCGGCGCCGTGCTGCTGCTGCCGCCGTGGCTCGAGTGGGGCCAGTCGTACTTCCACCGCCGCCGCCGCGTCGAGCGCCTGCGCGAGGCCGGCTACCACGCGATGAGCGTCGACTTCCCCGGCTTCGGCGGCTCGGGGCCGGTGGACGGCTACTTCGACCGCGACGTCGCCGACGCCCTCGCCGACCTGGCGCGGCGCGCCCCGGACCTGCCGCTGCACGTCTGGGGGGTCTCCTCCGGCGGCTACTGGAGCCACCCGGTGCTGTCGAACGGCGCCGCGCGCGCCACCGGCGGCCGCGGCGTGGCGGCGGCCTTCTTCGAGGACGTCTCGCCGCACCTGATCGGCTGGGCGTCGCGCACCGCGCCGTGGGCGCGCCCCTTCCACCGCCTCTTCCGCCTCCTCTTCCCCGACGCCTTCCGCTTCCTCGACCTGCGCCTGCACGCCGCCGCCCTGCGCGGCCGCCGCCTCGCCTACGTGTCGGGAGAGGCCGACCCGGGGGTGCCGCCGCGGCACACCCGCGAGCTCGCCGCCGCCGCCGGCGCCGAGGTCCGCATCGTCCCCGCCGCCGGCCACCTCGAGGCCATCAAGCGCGCCACCGACGAGGTCCTCGACCTCGCACTGGAGACCTTCGAGACGGCGGGGTGACGGCTCGACGCCGCTCACCGCACAGGAAGATCGTTCAGATCGACGACTTGAGCCACATCCCCATTCGACATCAGCTCCGTCAGGGTGCCGAGTGTCCGGTCGGCAACCCAGATGCGGCCTTCAGCCGTCACCTCCAGGCCGAGAGGATCGCCCCAGTCCGGCAGATCCGCAAGCAGGAACGGCGGCCGGTCCTCCGACAGAGGAACAGCCCACACTTGGCCGTTCAGCGCATCGAGCACCAGCAGGCGGTTACGGGGTTGGTCGATCGCCAACGCCGCGGGCATACCGAGATCGTCCGAAAATTCGCTTGCGGTACCGCCATCGGAGGGCACCACGAGAACCCGACTGCGAGCAGGATCGGCGAGATATAGACGATCCCCTTCGGCATCGAATGCAACGGCGCCGAGGCGCGTGGCCCTGAAGACGCTGGTGATCCCATCTGGAGCAGCTCCGTCTCGCCGCAGATCGAGACTGTAGAGGCGGCGGCCGATGGCGTCGCTGAGAAAGAGGCGCGGTTCTTCCGTATCCGCCACCATCCCACCGATCACATCGTGAGGAAAGGACTTCCACTCCTTCACCGGCCGACCCGACGGATCGAAGGCTACGATTCGATGGTAGCTCTTCGCCCCCACCTGTAGTCGACTCATCAGAACGAATACCCGTAGGTCCTTACCGCTGCCTCGCGCCGTGATGTCGTGCGCTTGGTAGGCGCGAGACCGAACCGCGAGCCTCCGGAGCCGCCGCGTGTCGGGGTCGAAGCCGAGCAGACCGCCGTCTTCCTCGACGATCCACAGCTCTCCACCGGCGACGGCCACCAGTTCCATGGGATGGCGGTTGTCCGCTGCCGAAGCCTGCCAACCTCCGGTGACGAGAATCACGAGAACCACGAGTAACGAAGAGAGCGACCACGATTCACCGCATCCGACGCGACGTCGATGAGGCCCGATCATTTCGAAGCGTCCCCACTGGATTCGGCCGTCGCCGAATCCACTCTTGCGGGAGGATCGTCCGCCGAATCCCCGCCCTCCTCCACTTCCTGGATTCCCAGAATCCGCCTCAGCACCGCCGGACCCTTGGGTCCCAGCCCTCCTACCCCGAGTCCCAAGATGAAAGTGCTCATGAGCTGCTGGGGATGGATCTCGAATCCGAAGAGCATCAGCCGGCTATCTGCTTGAAGCGCTACGAGCCACAGTACCGCCGCCAGCAGCAGGGCGCGGGGTAGTACCCGCAGGAAGGGCCGCGGTCTCAGCAGCAGGGTGCCCGCGCCGGTCCCCAGGACGAGAAAGACGCCAAGCGCCCAATAGGACGGCAGGAAAACGACAGGCAGGGGGAACAGAGCCTCGCGTAAGCGGCCACCCTTGCTGTTGTAGCTCACGGCAAGAACGAACTGATCGGCAGAATACGAGCTCTTCGACGGAAAGGCGGACTCGAGGGAGGGCCAGAAGAAGGTTGGCCGGCCTTTGAAGCGAATTTCGGTCTCCGAGCCCGAATCGAGGTCCAGCTGAGGTGGAACGCTGGCACCGTCCACGCTCTCGAGACCGAAATCCTCCCAGAGGTCCGGACGCCGGTCAGGCTTGATCTGGCGAGGCAGGGATACCGTCACAGGCAGATCTGTCAGCAGGTTCGAAATATGGATCGGATGGCGGGACATCGATCCGGCCCGCACCTCGATCTCCTTGCCTTCGGGTACGATCTGGACGTATTCTGAACGAGTTCCGGCATAGACTGGCAGGATGATGTAGCCTTTTTCCTCATAGTCATCGCGGCGTACTACGAATTCCATCGATCGCATCGAATCCTTGAAAGATCCTATCGGATATGCATCGACTTTATAGCCGTAGACCTGACTCCCGGGTTCCTGACGCTGCAGGTAAATCCAGAAATAGTAACCGGAGATATTGTGGTTGAATTGCCGGAATTCAGTGAATAATTCGTAAGGTTCCGCCTGCGTTGTAAGCTGGGTGACCTGATCACGATCGAACGGCAGCTCCGCCACCTTTTTCGGACGGCTGGTTTTGAAGGCGACTTGACCTTCTCCCAACACCACAGGGTGGAATTCCAGGGAAGGTGGGGGCGGGGATGAGGACTGACCGGCTGCCAGAGCAGGAACAAATAGAGCGACGAGACCGAGCTGCAGGCGCTTCATGAACGAGCTCTCCTGAGTTATAGCGATAAGATGATCTATTTCGTGTATTCTACCTCTCTCAATCTACTGCGTCAAGCGACCCTTGCGAAGCAGCCGCTCAACTCTTGCCGGCGGCCGCCTGCTTGGCGGCCTTCTTGGCGGGGCGCAGCTCGCGGACGACGGCGCGCTGGAGGGCGGCGGCGTGGCCGTCGCTCCAGCCCTCGAGCTTGCTCACCGGCCGCCCCTCGTGGTCGATCACCAGGTAGTACGGGAAGCCGGTGACCCCGAAGGCGTCGGTGGCCTGCCCCCGAGGGTCCCACACCTGCGTCCACTCGATCCCCTCCTCCTCGAGGTAGGCGCGCAGCGCCTCCTCGTCGGAGTCGGCGCTGACGCCGATGATCTCGAACGGCTGGTCGTCGAGGCGCTCGTCGAGGCGCCGCAGGTGGGGCGTGGAGTGGCGGCACGGCTCGCACCAGGTGGCCCAGAAGTCGAGCAGCACCACCTTGCCGCGCAGGTCGCCCATGCGGACCTTTTCGCCGTCGAGAGTGGTCAGCGTCAGCTCCGCGGGCAGCGGCTGGGTCTCGGCAGCGGCGGGCGCCGCCGGCAGGACGGCGGCGAGGGAGGCGGCGAGGGCGAAGGCGGCGAGGCGCGGTCGGGACATCGGTCGGCACACAGGTCGGCTCCTTCGATGCGTGCTTGCAGAAAGTCTGCGCATGCTATCAGAGGGTGACGACCGACCCCGCGGTGCGCACCAGGCGCTGGAAGGTGGGCCAGCCGACGATGGCGTCGACCTTCGCCTGCACGTCGGCGGTCGCGAGCCCCAGGATGCGCGCCGACGCCGAGCAGGCGAGCAGGCGCAGGCGGCCGTCGGCGCGGCCGGGGGCGAGCATCGAGGTCAGCGGCGGCAGGTCGAGCCCGGCGAGGCGCTCCGGCGAGACGGTGGCCGCGGGCTCGGGCGCGTCCCAGCGCTCCCCCACCCAGGCGTCGAGGGCGGCGAAGAAGAGGGCGACGTCCACCCGCTGCCCCGCCGCCGCCGCCGAGGCCGCCAGCGAGGTCACCTGGAAGCGCGACTCCCAGCCGCCGCCGTGAGCGAGGACGAGCAGAGCGGCCGGCTGCGGATCCACGTCTCCTACCCCGCCGGAGCCTCGGAGACGGTGCCGTCGGGGCCCACCGTCCACAGGTCGCCGCGGTGCAGCAGCTCCTCCAGCGAGCCGTCGCCGAGGCGCCGGCGCTGCTCCTCGATCTGCGCCACGACGCCCGCCTCGTACACCGGCTCGCCGGCGGCGCGCAGCACGCCCACCGGCGTCGGGAAGTCCGGCGGCTCCATGGTGGCGGCCATCCAGGCGAGGGTGCGGTCGGTCTCGTCCCACACCAGCAGGTCGTCCACCGCCGCCTCGCCGGCCTCGAGGTCGACCACCCGCGGCTTCAGGCCGTCGAGGACGATGCCGCGCCGCCCCTCGGCGAACCGCATCGGCTTGCCGTGCTCGAGCTGGAGCACCTGCGTCGTGCGGTTCTCCTTGTCGGTGACGTGGGTGAAGGCGCCGTCGTTGAAGATGTTGCAGTTCTGGTAGATCTCGACGTAGGCGGTGCCCTGGTGGGCGGCGGCGCGCCCTAGCACCTCCTTGAGGTGCGGCAGGAAGATGTCGACGCCGCGGGCGACGAAGGTGGCGCCGGCGCCGAGCGCCAGGGTGAGCGGGTTGAACGGGTTGTCCACCGAGCCCGCCGGCGTCGAGACGGTGCGCTTGCCTCGCTCGCTGGTCGGCGAGTACTGCCCCTTGGTGAGGCCGTAGATGCGGTTGTTGAACATCAGGATCTTGACCCCGACGTTGCGCCGCAGCACGTGGATCAGGTGGTTGCCGCCGATCGACATGGCGTCGCCGTCGCCGGTCGCCACCCACACCTCGAGGTCCGGGCGCGACAGCTTCAAGCCGGTGGCGATCGCCGGCGCGCGGCCGTGGATGGTGTGGAACCCGAAGGTGTTCATGTAGTAGGGGAAGCGCGACGAGCAGCCGATGCCGGAGACCACCACGAAGCGCTCCTTGGCGATGCCGAGGCTGGGGAACACCCCCTGCACCGCCTTGAGGATGGCGTAGTCGCCGCAGCCCGGGCACCAGCGCACCTCCTGGTCGGAGGCGAAGTCCTTCAACGTCAGCTCGGCGGTGTCAGCCATGGAGCAGCTCCCGGATGCGGTCCTGGATCTCGTAGCGGAAGAACGGCTTGCCCTCGACCTTCGAGTAGGTGACGACGTCCACCAGGTAGCGGGCGCGCAGCAGCATGGCGAGCTGGCCGGTGTTCATCTCCGGCAGCAGCACGCGGCCGAAGCGGCGCAGCACGTCTCCGAGGTCGGCGGGCAGCGGGTTCAGGTAGCGCAGGTGGACGCGCGAGACCGACATCCCCTCCTCGCGCGCGGCGTTCACCGCGCCGGTGATCGCCCCCTCGGTCGAGCCCCAGCCGACGACCAGCAGGTCGCCGCCGTCCGGGTCGCCGTGTACCACCGTGGGCGGGATCTCGCGCGCGATGCGCGCCACCTTCTCGGCGCGCAGGTCGGTCATCCGCTGGTGGTTGGCAGGGTCGTAGGAGACGTTGCCGGTGACGTCCTCCTTCTCCAGCCCGCCGATGCGGTGCTCGAGCCCCGGCGTCCCCGGCACCGCCCACGGGCGAGCCAGCGTCTCGGCGTCGCGCCGGTAGGGCTCGAAGCCCTCCGCCTGGGTGTGGAAGTCGCGGCGCAGGTCGGGCAGCTCCTCGACCGCCGGTAGCTTCCACGGCTCCGAGCCGTTGGCGATGTAGCCGTCGGAGAGCAGCACCACCGGCACCATGTAGCGGGTGGCGATGCGGCACGCCTCGAGGGCGACGTCGAAGCAGTCCTTGGGCGACGCGGCGGCGAGCACCGGCAGCGGCGACTCGCCGTTGCGGCCGAACAGCACCTGCAGCAGGTCCGACTGCTCGGTCTTGGTCGGCAGGCCGGTCGACGGGCCGCCGCGCTGGACGTCGACGACCACCAGCGGCAGCTCGGTCATCACCGCCAGGCCCATCGCCTCGGCCTTGAGCGCGAGGCCGGGACCGGAGGAGGCGGTCACCGCCAGGGCGCCGCCGAACGAGGCGCCGATGGCGGCGCAGACGGCGGCGATCTCGTCCTCGGCCTGGAAGGTGGTGACCCCGAGGTGCTTGTAGCCCGCCAGCTCGTGGAGCAACGACGACGCGGGGGTGATCGGGTAGGCGCCGAGGAACAGCGGCAGGCCGCTGCGCCGGCTGGCGGCGACGAAGCCGAGGGCCAGCGCCGAGTTGCCGAGCACGTTGCGGTAGACGCCCGGCTCGTGCACCGCCGGCTCCACCTCGTAGCGCACCTGGAACACTTCGGTGGTGTCGGCGAAGTTGAAGCCGGCCTTGAGCACGCGGACGTTGGCGTCGGCGAGCTCGGGGCGCTTGGCGAACTTGCGCTCCAGCCAGGCGACGGTCTTGTCCAGCGGGCGGCTGAACATCCAGTAGACCATCCCCAGGGCGAAGAAGTTCTTGCAGCGGTCCTTCGCCTTGGTGTCGAGGCTCGTCTCCTCCAGCGTGCGGCGGGTGAGGGTGGTGAGCTCGATCTCGTAGAGGCGGTAGCCCTGCAGCGAGCCGTCCGCGAGCGGGCTCGCCTCGTAGCCGGCCTTGGCGAGGTTGCGGGCGCCGAACTCGTCGGTGTCGACGATGAGGACGCCGTTCGCCTTGAGGTCGGCGAGGTTGCCCTTGAGCGCCGCGGGGTTCATCGCCACCAGCACGTCCGGGGAGTCGCCGGGGGTGTGGATGTCGTGGTCGGCGATGCGCACCTGGAACGCCGAGACGCCGGCCATGGTTCCGGCAGGGGCGCGGATCTCGGCCGGGAAGTCCGGCAGCGTCGACAGGTCGTTGCCGACCAGCGCCGAGGTGTTGGTGAACTGCGTCCCGGTGAGCTGCATGCCGTCGCCGGAGTCGCCCGCGAAGCGGATCACGACCTCGTGGAAACGCTGCCGCGCGACGGGTCTCTGCGGCGCCCGGTCTTCCAGAGCGGTGGTCATCGAGCTCCCTGCCCCATCAGGGGCTGCCAGTGCCGCCGGCCGCCGGCGCCGCGCGCACCCGGGCGCGGACGGCGGACGAACGGTGTTCGGGGGATCATCCTACACAAAGGGGTGGGGTGGCGGAGGTCAGCCTTCCGACTCCTCGTCCTCGCCCAGGACCTCCTTCAGTACCTCATCGTGAGTAACGAGGAAGAGAAGGTCTTTCTTCCTGCCGGCCCGGCGCTTGGACTCGACGATGGCGCGCAGTGGCGCGACGGGAACCTCGGTGTCACCGACCGAGAAGCGCCGCCGCGCCGGCCACAGCGTCGCGAACTCGAAGCCCGCCATGGTGTGCGTGAGATCGAGCTGCGTCCCTGAGTCCGGGTCGGAGGCCCGGATCGACGCCCGGTGCTCGACGATGCGCTCGGCGAGCCAGAGATCGAGCTGCGGATCCAGGGGCTCGCCCGCGCTCGACAGGCGGTAGCCGAGATCTCGGCAGCACTCGCAGGCGGCCAGCGTGTTGGCGGCGTCCGGCGGCAGGAGGAGGTCCAGGTCCTCGGTGGCGAAGGTCGCCTGCCCGGTGCTCAGGAAGTAGTTGGCGCCCTCGACGCCGATGACCAGGAACTCGACCTCGCTTTCGTGCAGCGCACGAAACAGCTTCGTGTAGGGGTCCATCGGCGTCAGAGGCGGCGGGTCGGCTGGGCGCGGTGCTCCTTCCACGCCTGGCGAGCGCGGTGGACCCAGCTCTTGTCGGCGCCTTCGCGGTTCTCCGCCTGTGCTTCGGCTCTCGCCACGCGGCGGGCGTAGGCCGGATACTCGACGTCCAGGAAGTGGCGCACCGCGGCTTCGGCGGCCGAGTAGAGGCCGTCGTCGAAGAGATCCGGCTGCGTCGCGGCCGGCTCGCCGCTCATGGTAGGCATCGCACCGAGTCTACCGGTACGAGCCGGTGCGGAGGTCGTCGGGGAGCGACGGGGCGCGGGGCTGCCAGCCGGTGAGCTGGCGGGTGCGGTCGGACGAGGCGCGCTGGTCGAGGGCGAGGGCGTCTGCGAAGGCGCCCAGGCGCTCGCGGGCCTCGGCACGGCCCAGCCGCTCGACCGGCTCGCCGTGCGCCGCCTCGGCCGCCGCCGCCACCTCCGCCATCGTCGTCTCGCCGGAGATGCCGTGCAGCAGGGTGCCGGCCGGGGCGTCGAGGGCGCGCACGTAGAGGTCCGCCAGGTCGTCGACGTGCACCGTCGTCCAGTGCTGGGCGCCGTCGCCGATCAGCGGCAGCTCGCCGGCGACCAGCATCGCCGGGATGCCGCCGCCGCGGCCGTAGACGATGCCCGGCCGCACCACCACCGGCCGCACGCCGCGCTCGCCCGCCGCCAGCACCTCGCGTTCGCGCCCGGCGCGCCAGGCGACCATCGGCAGGGCGCCCTCGGTGGACGCCGTCTCGTCGGCCACCCGGCCGCCGGTGTCGCCCAGCACCCACACGCCGCTGGTGTAGACGAACGGCCTGCCGCTGCCCTCCAGGGCGTGCAGGAAGGCGGCGACGGCGGCGCCGTCGGCCTGCGCGGCGTCGGCGTCGTTGGTGTTGGCTGCGTGGATCACCGCGTCGGCGCCGGCCGCCGCGGCCTCCAGCGTGGCGGGCTCGCGCAAGTCGCCCTCGACCGGCGTCCAGCCGCGCCCGCGGACCTCCTCCGCGGCCCCGGTCCGGTGCGCCAGCGCCAGCACCTCGTGCCCGGCCGCCGCCACCGCCTCCGCCGCCGCCCCGCCGATGTACCCCGTCGCTCCCGTGATGAAGACCTTCATGGCGCTCCTCCTCTCGTTCCCGCAACCATACCTGGGACCGACGCCCGGCGTACCCACCGTGACGCCGAGCTTCCCCACCTCGTGCTAGCCTGTTCGCAGGTACTTGCGTGCGAGGAGGCGTCTCGGTGGTCGGCGATGCGGCGGCCGGGGCGGCGGCGGAGGCGCCGCTGCCGCGGCTCGTGTGGATCAACTTCCTGCTGGTGGCCGTGCTGTGGCTGGGCGCGGCGCTGTGGACGTGGTGGTTCACCGACCTCGAGCTGCGTTCGCTGGTCGGCGCCGTCGGCGGGCTCGGGCTCCTCCTCGTGCCGCTGTGGCTGCTCGACAAGCTGCCCAGCCTGGCGAAGGGAATCGAGGCGGCGCTGCGCCGCGTGCTCGGCCGCCTGCTCGCCAGCCGCGTCACCCTCGCCGTCCTGCTCGTGCTGCTGGTGGTCGGCGCCGTCGCCGGCTCGTCCGCCGGCACCCTGCAGCTCGACTCGGACCTCGGCGAGCCGGCGCACGTGGCGCTGCGCTGGCCGGGCGGCGACGGCACCCTCACCCTGCCGGCCGACGGCCGCGCCCGCCAGCCGCTGTGGACCGGCCTCGGCGGCGCGGCCGAGGTCACCGTCGAGGTCGCCGGCTTCCCGCCCGCCACTGTAACGGTGCGCCCGTGGCGGCGCCCGTCCTTGCAGGTGCCGGCCGGCGTGCGACGCGCCGCCGTGCTGCTCCACCCGACGGGGTTCCTCTCCGACCTCGCCGTCTCCGCCGGCCTCGAGCTGACGGTGGCGCTGCCGGGCGAGGCGGAACCGCGGCGCCTGGCCTTCGACGGCAGCCCGGTGTGGGTCGGCTGCCCCGCCGGCTGCCCGGTGCCGGCGGCGCTGTCCCGGCGCTGGCAGCAGGAACACGCCGGCCAGCCCGGCCTGCTCGAGCGCCTGGAGCAGCCGCGCAGCCTGCCCGGCGAGCTGCCGCGGCTGGCCGCCGGCGACCGGCTGGACGTCGCGGTGCTGGCGAACGGCCGGCCGTTCGTGCCGCCGCGGACGATCACCGTCACCGGCGCCGCCGACCAGATGGAGGAGCTGGATGTCCCGTAGAGACCTCGCCACCGTCGCCGTCGCCGCCCTCGCGGCGGCCGCCCTCGCCGCGGCCGCCCTCACCCCGGCGGCAGCCGCCCAGGAGCCGGCGCCGCTGTTCGTCGACTTCGCATTCGGCGCCTACCCGGCGGCGCTGCTGCCGGACGCGGCGGCGGCGCGCCAGGAGGTGGTGGCCGGCCTCGCCGAGGCCGCCGCCGCCAAGCTCCCTTGGCGCTTCGCACCCGCCGCCGGCACAGCCGACTACCCGCGCCTGGCGGTGGCCGTGGTGCGGCGGCAGAGCGGCGACCTGGAGCTCGAGGCCACCCTGATGCTCGACGCACAGACCGCGGACGGCCGCTGGGCCGGCGGCTTCGTCAGCGAAGGGGAGCGCGAGGAGCTGGGCGGCTTCCCGGCGCCGACCACCGTCCCGGCACGGGTCGTCGAGCGCTTCGCCGAGCGGGTGCTCACCACCGAGCGGGTGACGCCCACCGGCGGCGACCTCTTCGCCCGCCTGCGCGAGCGCGTGCCGCTCGGCCGCAGCGCCCACCTGCCGCCCGGCGAGGACCGCGGCGCCGTCGGCCTCGAGTTCGCCAAGCTCTACCGCTACAGCCTGTCCACCTTCCGCATGGACTGCCGCAACCGCGACGGCGAGCTGGTGTCGCTGTACTCGAAGGGCACCGGCGCCACCGTCTCCTACCCCGCCACGCCGCCGTTCGACGCCATCCGCGTCGAGCACGCCCGCTGGCGCGAGGGCAACGACGACGAACCGGTCGGCCCGGACCACCTCGAGCGCCTCGGCGAGCTCGAGCTGCAGCGCGTGTTCCTCGAGGAGTTCGACCCGCGCGGGCTCACCCTCGACCCGTCTCCCGGCGGCTTGACGCCGATCGTGGCCGGTGGAGGAGGTGCGCCGTGAGAGGCCACATGCCGCGGGCCGCGGTGGCCGGCCTGGTCCTGGCGCTCACGCCCCTGTCCGTCGTGGGACAGGAGAAGGAGAAGGCGAAGGCGGCGAGGGAGACGTACGCGGCCGCCGCCGCGCAGCCGCAGGTGCGGGCGAAGGACGCCGAGGCCGCCCGCGCCGTCGACGCCTACCGCGCCGGCTCCGCCGAGGTGCGCCGCATGCCCGACACGCGCGCCGGGCGCGACGCCGAGGCGCGGCGCCTCCTCGCCGACGCGGCGGAGGGGCAGCGCGGCGCAGACCCCGAGGCGGCACTGCGCGCCTACGGCGCCCTCGCCACGCTGGCCGGCGCCGGCGTCGCGGGCGAGCTGGAGGCGGACTACAGCCTGCGGCTCGCCGCGCTGCTGCACCAGCGTCCCGAGCTGGCGCCGACCGAACCGCTCGGCGCGCTGCCCGCGCCCGAGGCGCTCTACGAGCGGGCGATGGCGACCGGTACGCCGCGGCAGGCGGCGCTCGCCCGCAACAACCTCGCCACCCTCCACCTCGACCGCGGCGACGGTGAGCGGGCCGCCGCGCTGCTGGCCGGCCTCGACCTCGACGCGGTGCCGGCCGGCGAGCGCTTCGTCTACCGCTTCAACACCGGCCGCGCGCTGGAGGCCGCCGGCGACCGCGACCAGGCGTTCGGCCACTACCTGCGCGCGCTCGACGAGCAGCCGGCCTTCGTGCCCGCCGCCGAGGGCGCCTGGCGGGCGGCGCGGGCCGGCAGCGACCGGGCGCTGGCGGCGCGCCGCGCCGTCCAGCTCGGCGACCGCCTGCTCGCCGCCGGCCAGCTCGCGGCCTTCGACGCCGGCGCCTGGGCGGCGCTGGCCGACACCGGCTCGCCGGAGGTGATGAACCTCCTCGTCCGCCGCTGGACGGTGCGCCTGCCCGAGGGCGGCGCGCCGAACGAGGCGCAGTGGCGGCGGCTCACCGCCGCCGCCGGCGGCGACGACATCGCCCGCGAGCTGGTGCTCGCCCTGCGCTACGCCTTCTCCACGCCCCGCTTCGCCGCCGCCGCCCGCCAGGGCCACGAGGCGCTGCTCGCCATCTCCCGCCGCATCGACCCGTGGCGGCGGCTGGACGGCGGCGCCACGATGGCCGCCCTGCTGGTGCGCCTGGCGGAGGCCGACCGCGAGGCGGGCGGCGACGAGGCCGCCCTCGGCCGCACCTTCGCCGCCTGGTGGCTCGACCCGAGCCACCTCGAGGCCGCCATCGCCTGCGCCTCAGCGCTGCGCGCGCGGCCGGAGCTCGACCCTGAGGGCCGCATCCAGGAGGAGCTGACCCGCGACCTCTTCATCGCCAAGGGCCGCGCCTACCAGCGCGAGGACTGGCGCACCATCCTGCGCCTGCACCTGCTGCTGGCGTCGATCTTCGAGGACCAGGGGCGCTGGGGCTCGTCGAGCGAGCCGCGCAGCGCCGTCTTCCAGCTCGAGCACGCGCTGCGCGCGGAGGAGGCGGTGCTCGTCCTCGACCCGGCCTTCACCCGCTCGCCCGCCCTGCACCGGCGGCTGGCGGACGCCTACAGGGAGCTGGGGCGCAGGGAAGCGGCATTCGGGCACTTCCTCCTCGCGGCACGCTCGATGGCGGCGCTGGAGCGCATCCACGAGGCCGACCGGATGGTGGCGGCGGCCGACGCACTCGGGCTGCCGCCGGACGTCGAGCGCCAGCTCCTGAGGTCGAAGGCCGCCGCGGAGGTCCAGCGCCAGCAGCGGCTCCTCGACCAGCGAAAGGTCGCGCCGCGGCCCTTCTGAGCCACCGCTCCTGATCACCGCCCGACGAGCGTCAGGTCGCGGCTCACGCGGTCGCCGCTCTGCAGCGGGCGCGCCGGGTCGGGGTGGTGGAAGCGCTTCACCTGCGCCTCGCTCACCGTGAAGCCGCAGCCGAGGCGGAAGCTCCACAGCGCCGCCGGCTTGCACTCGCCGGGCTCGGCCTCGGCGCCGGTGGTCGAGCCCGACCACTCGGCGAGCGGGTGGCCGGCGGGTACGGAGATCGGCCCGTCCTCGCCGCCCGCCGTCACCGTGGCGCTGAAGGCGCGCACCAGGAACGGCCCCTCGGTGCAGCAGGCGAGGGTCTCCGGGTCGCAGCCCGGCGGCGGCACCGCGTTGGCGGCGTAGACGGTGTGGACCTCGATGCGGGTGCCGGGCGGCGGCGACGCCTCCTGGCCGCCCGCGGCCTCGCCCTCGCACCCCTGCGGGTTCTCGATCGGCAGGTGGTAATGCTGGCCGCAGCGGTGCAGCGTCCGCGGCGCGCCGCCGGGCCGCGGCAGGTAGACCGCGGACTCGGCGCCGGCACCCTCGACGAACGAGGTCCCGGCGGCGAGCTGGTAGAGCGACGGCCGCGCGGGGTCGATGTTGCGCGGCGACTGGGCGTCGGGACAGTAGGCGCCCTCGGGCGTAGCCGAGGCGCATGCGGCGGCGAGCAGCAGAGCGGCAAGGCACACGGACGTCCTGCGATGGTCCATCGCGCGTCCTCCTGGCCGAATTGGCGGGTCGTTTCGGCGAGTGTACCCCGGACGCGCGGCCGCCGTGCCGCGGTGCTACCATCCGCCCAAATCGAGTCGTAGACACCAAGCGGGCAAAAAGGGGGAATCATGAAGGCCTCGAGACAGCGGCGTGGGGTCGCGGTGCTCGCCGTCCTGGCGATGGTGGCGTTCGCCGGCGGCGCGTGGGCGCAGGACACGGAAGAGCCGGAGATGGAGGCGCAGGAGCCCGAGGCCCAGGAGCCGGAGGCGGCCGAGGAGCCGGAGGTGGCCGAGGAGGAGGACGCGGCCGAGGAGGAGGCGGCGCCGCCCGGCGAGCGCGAGACGGTGCTCGACACGATCTACGTCACCGCCCAGAAGCGCACCGAGGACGTGCAGGACGTGCCGCTGTCGATCACCACCTTCGACGCCGCCGACCTCGAGCTGATCTCGGCCGGCGGCGCCGACGTGCGCTTCCTGTCGGCGCGCGTGCCGAGCCTGCTGCTCGAGTCGTCGTTCGGGCGTGCCTTCCCGCGCTTCTACATCCGCGGCCTCGGCAACACCGACTTCGACCTCAACGCCTCGCAGCCGGTGTCGATGGTCTACGACGAGGTGGTGCTCGAGAACCCGGTGCTCAAGGGCATGCCGGTGTGGGACGTCGAGCGCACCGAGGTGCTGCGCGGGCCGCAGGGGACGCTGTTCGGGCGCAACACGCCGGCCGGCATCGTCAAGTTCGACTCGGTCAAGCCGTCGCAGGAGCTCGACGCCTTCGGCCGCGTCTCGGTCGGCACCTTCGCCACCGGCGAGCTCGCAGGCGCCGTCGGCGGCGGCCTCACCGACACCCTGTCGGCGCGCGCCTCGGTGCTGATCCAGACGCAGGACGACTGGATCGACAACGGCTTCACCGGCGAGCGCGACGCCCTCGGCGGCTACGAGAACAACGCCTGGCGCCTGCAGCTCCTGTGGGAGCCGAGCGACACCTTCAGCGGGTTGGTGAACCTGCACGGCTGGGACATCGACGGCACCGCACGCGTCTTCCGCGCCAATATCCTCGAGCCGGGCAGCAACCGCCTGGTTGACGGCTACGAACAGGACCGCGTCTTCCAGGACGGCCGGAACGAGCAGGACATCGAGTCGCGCGGCGGCCTCCTCAAGCTCGAGTGGCAGCTCGCCGGCGGCACGCTGACCTCGGTGTCGGCCCTCGAGACGCTGGAGATGTACAGCCGCGGCGACATCGACGGCGGGTTCGGCGCCAGCTTCGCGCCGCCGTTCGGCCCCGGCTTCATCCCCTTCTACTCGGAGACCGCCGACGGCCTGCCCGACCTCGACCAGCTCACCCAGGAGCTGCGCTTCGCCACCGACTCCGACGGCCCGCTCAACTGGCTGGTCGGCGCCTTCTGGTTCGACGAGGACCTGCGCGCGGAGACCTACAGCTACAACTCCCTGGCCGGCGGCGTCCAGGAGGGCTTCGCCTTCCAGGAGCAGGAGGCGCAGTCGTGGGCCGTCTTCGGCTCGCTCGACTACCAGGCCACCGAGCGCTGGAACTTGAAGGGCGGCCTGCGCTTCACCCACGACGAGAAGGACTTCGTGGCCGAGCGCCCGCAGCCGGTGTTCCAGACGCCGACCTTCGCGCCGATCCGCCGCTCGACCGACGCCGACCTGACGAGCTGGGACCTCTCCGCCCTCTACGCGCTGAGCCCGACGACCAACGTCTACGGCCGCCTCGCCACCAGCTTCCGGGCGCCGTCGATCCAGGGGCGCATCCTCTTCTGCCCCGACTTCGAGGGCGGCGCCAACCCGGCCACCAACTGCGTGTCGGTGGCCGACGAGGAGGAGATCCTCTCCGCCGAGGTGGGCTTCAAGAGCGACCTCCTGGAGCGCCGGCTGCGCGTCGGCTCGACGGTCTACCACTACGAGGTCGACGGCCAGCAGGTGGTGGCGGTGGGCGGCCAGTTCAACACCGCGACGCTGCTCAACGCCGACAAGACGGAGGGCTACGGCCTGGAGACCGACCTCGAGCTGGTGCCGAACGAGCACTGGCGGTTCAAGCTCGGCGCCAGCTACAACTCGACCGAGATCCAGGACTCCGGGCTGGCGGTGGCGCCCTGCGGCGGCGGCTGCACGGTGCTCGACCCGATCGGGCCGAACGGCGCGCTGGTCGACGGCAACAGCCTGCCGCACGCGCCGGAGTGGATCCTCAGCGGCATCCTCGACTACCGCACGGCGGTGGGCTCGGGAGTGCTGGCGGCGAGCGTGGACGCCTACTGGTACGACGAGAAGAGCTTCTTTCTCTACGACTCGGTGGAGTTCCGCGCCGACGGCTTCGAGCTGGGGGCGCGCTTCGGGTACCTCTTCGGCCACTACGAGGTGGCGGTGTTCGGGCGCAACCTGGCGGACGAGGAGATCGTCCGCAACGGCATCGACTTCAACAACCTGACCGGTATGACCAACGAGCCGCGGGTGATCGGCGTCGAATTCGTGACGCGCTTCTGACCCCGGAAGTCTTGAGCGTCGCTCACGAGCCGTAGAGGTTGTTGGTGTTCTCGCAGCGGAAGTTGTCGCTGTGGTAGACGCTCTGCCAGCACGACAGGCGGGCGCCCCAGGCGAGGGCGTGGGCGGTCTCGTGCTCGAGGCCGCCGCCGTCGCACCACACGTGCAGGCGGCCGACGTTGCCGGCGCGCTCGAAGCAGGCCGGGTTGCCGTCGCAGCGGTCGCGCGAGTCGCCGGGGGTGCGGGCGTGGATCTCGAAGCCGTCGAGCACCGGCAGGCCTTCGAAGCTGCCCGGGTTCTGGCGCGCCGCGATGCGGGCGGTGGTGTAGACCTCGGAGACCATGCGCTGGAGGTCGAGGCTCTCGCCGCAGCCGTAGCTGACCAC
Organism: uncultured Thermoanaerobaculia bacterium; assembly: GCA_964557755.1. Lineage (GTDB taxonomy): Bacteria > Acidobacteriota > Thermoanaerobaculia > Multivoradales > JBCCEF01 > CAZLBJ01. Next base: position 1,056 of record CAZLBJ010000515.1, on the reverse strand, counting down.
GGTGAGGTGGCCGGCCGTCGACGAGACGCTGAGGCCGGCCTGCTGGGCGTCCGGCGGCGCGGTGGGGCCGCTGCCGCCGCCGCTGCAGCCGGCGGCGAGGACGAGCAGGGCGGAGAGGGCGAGGGTGCGGGTGCGGGTGGAAGTGGTGGCGGTCACGGGTGGCTCCTTGCGTCCGGGGGCCGGTCATTCGGCCGACCCCGGGTAAGGGCAAGGAGAGTTCCACGCGTGACCGTATCGGTAAGTCTTTATCTCTCAATAGTTTAGAAGGATATCCCGCGTCTCGCGGCAGGTTCGTGAACGTCCAGGTTCTGAACTGGGCGTACAGGTGCTGCACAGGAGCGCAACCGGGCGGGACGGGGCACGTATCACCTGGAAACGCCCGTCCACCCCTGCCCGGAGGAACCGATGACCCGTCCCGCGCCCACCCTCGCCGTGCTCGCCTTCGCCCTGCTCGCCGCCACCGCCGCCGCCGCCGCCGAGGAGGAGGCCTACACGCAGCGCGTGGCGGTGGTGCTCTACGACGGCGTCGAGGTGCTCGACTTCGCGGGTCCGTCGGAGGTGTTCGCGGCCGCCGGCGGCTTCGGCTCGCGCGGCGACGAGCGGGCGTTCGAGGTCTACACGGTCGGCAAGACCCGCGACGCGATCACCAGCCAGGGCTTCCTCGACGTGCTGCCGGACTACGCGATCGCCGACGCGCCGCTGCCCGACGTCCTGGTGCTGCCCGGCGGCGGCACCGGCGCGGTGCGCGCCGACGCCGATTTCATGGCCTGGATCGACCGCGCCGCCGCCGGCGCCGGCATCAGCCTCACGGTGTGCACCGGCGCCTTCATCCTCGGCCAGACGGGGCGACTGGACGGCCGCGAGGCGACCACCTGGTACAACGCCGTCGACCGCCTGGCGGCCGCCTTCCCCGCCGCCAGGGTGCAGCCGGGGCGCCGCTTCGTCGACAGCGGGAACGTGGTGACCACCGCCGGCGTCTCCGCCGGCATCGACGGCTCGCTGCACGTCGTCGCCCGCCTGCTGGGCCGCCGCGTCGCCGACCGCACGGCGCAGTAC
>CAZLBJ010000514.1:0-14468 GCA_964557755.1 uncultured Thermoanaerobaculia bacterium | reverse complement strand
CCGAAGAACAGCGCCACGTCGTCCGGGCCGGCGCCGTAGTTGGCGCTGCAGTGCATCGACATGACGCCGCCGCGCGGCAGCAGGTAGTTCATCACCGAGAAGATCGACTTCTTGATCTCGCCGGCGTACGAGGTGCCGCCGATGAGCACCATGCGCGCCGCCAGGTTGACCAGGATGAAGGTCGACGAATTCGTGCCGTCGGCCTCCGGGTCGGCGGCGAGGTCGGGCGCCTGCAGCACCGTGAAGCCGGGCTCGAACGACTCCAGCGCCGCGCCGTCGTCCTCGCTGATGAACATGTTGCGGGCGAACAGGTTGTGCCACGCCTGCTCGGTGACCACCCGCACTTTCAGCCGGTAGCGCGGGTCGGCGCCGGCGTAGCCGTCGAAGACGAAGAGGTCGCGGCCGCGGAAGTGCTCGACCACCTTGCGGCGCAGCGCCGCGAAGCGCTCCTCGGAGATCGGCCGGTTGACGCTGCCCCACCAGATGTGGTCGTCGCACGACGGCTCGCGCACGATGAACTTGTCGTTGGGGGAGCGGCCGGTGTGGCGGCCGGTGTCGCACAGCAGCGGGCCCTCGGCGGCGAGCAGCGCCTCGCCGCGCCGGATCGCCTGCTCGTAGAGCGCGGCGGCCGGCAGGTTCCAGTGGACGGTGCCGGCGTCCTCGATGCCGTGGATCTCCAGCCCGTGCCGGCTGACGTGGGGTCCCTCGTTCTTCATGCGCACCTCGATGCCGTTCTACGGGATCCTCGAAGGGTCGGGAAGGACCATTCTACCCCGACCGGGCGGGCGGGGGCCGCCGGCACCGGTGGCGATACAATCGACGTGCCGTCCGCCGGAGCACCCCGAGGCGGGACGGCTCACCTCATCGCACGGGCCGGCATCGCACGGGTGGCGCGACCCCCCGCGGCCCGGCGCCGCGACGCACGCACTGCACGACTCCGGACAAGGGAGATCCGCCGTGGACATCGGAGACAAGAAGGTCCTCGTCCTGGGAGGCCCCGGGTTGGTGGGGATGGCGGTCTGCCGCGAGCTGCTCGACACGAGCCGCCGACGGCCGCCGCGCGAGATCCAGGTCCACAGCCTGCGCGCCGAGGAGTCGGAGGAGGCGAGGCGCGAGCTGGCCGCCGAGGCGGGGGCCGCCGGCTGCGCCCTGTCGGTGTCGAGCGGCGACGTCTTCGAGCTCACCGAGGGGGTCGACCTGCGCCAGCGCATCCACGCCCAGATCGGCCCGCTGGACGACCCGCAGACCGCCCGCTTCGAGCTCTACACGCTGCTCGTCGAGTCGCGCCCCGACGTGGTGGTCGACTGCGTCAACACCGCTACCGCCATCGCCTACCGCGACGTCTACACCGCCGCCGAGCGCCTCGACCGCGAGCTGGCGGCCGGCGGCGCCCCCAGCCGCAAGGCGGCCGACGGCCTGCTCGAGGCGCTCTACGTGCCGCGCCTGATCCGCCACATCCAGGTGCTCTACCGCGGGCTGACGGCGGCGGGGGTGGGCGCCTACGTCAAGGTGGGCACCAGCGGCACCGGCGGCCTGGGCCTCAACATCCCCTACACCCACAGCGAGGAGCGGCCGAGCCGCGTGCTGATGTCGAAGAGCGCCATGGCCGGCGCGCAGTCGATGTTGCTGACGCTGATGGCGCGCACGCCGGGGGCGCCGCTGGTCAAGGAGATCAAGCCGGCGGCGGCGATCGCCTGGAAGAAGATCGGCTACGGGCCGATCGCCCGCAAGCGGCGGCCGTTGCGCCGGGTCGAGGCGGCGCCGCGGCCGCTCGGCGAGCGCTTCTCGACGCGCGACGAGGGGGCGGCGCGGGTGCTCGACGAAGCGGTCGAGAACGTCTACATCGACACTGGCGAGAACGGCGTCTTCGCGCTCGAGGAGTTCGCCACCGTCACCGCCCACGACCAGATGGAGTTCGTCACCCCGGAGGAGATCGCTTCGTACCTGGTGGCGGAGATCGAGGGGCGGGCGACCGGCCGCGACGTGGTGGGCGCCCTCGACGGCGCCATGCTCGGCCCCTCCTACCGCGCCGGCGCCCTGCGCCACGCCGCCATCGAGCGCATGGAGGCGCTGGAGCGCGAGCACGGCGTCTCCTCGGTGGCCTTCGAGATGCTCGGGCCGCCGCGCGTCTCGAAGCTCCTCTTCGAGGCCCACCTGCTGCGCCGCGCCTTCGACGGCATGCAGGCGGTGGTCGACGCCACGGACGAGGAGGTGCGCGACCGCCTCGACCGCCTGGTGCGCGACCATCCCGCGGTGGCCAACGACGTGGTGGCGATCGGCGTGCCGATCCTGCTCGACTCCGGCGAGCTGATCCGCGGTAGCGAGGTGCTGGTGCCCGGTGACGCCGAGGACCTCGAGGTGACGCCGGAGCTCGTCGAGAGGTGGGCGCGCGACGGCTGGGCCGACCTGCGGCTCGCCAACTGCCGGCGCTGGAAGGAGCGCTTCGCGGCGATCGACCGCGAGTGGCGCTCGATCACCGCCGACGACACCTCCAGCCGCCACCACCGCAACGCCGACTTCTGGGACCACGGCGGCCCCATCCGCCCCGGCAAGCTGGTCGGCTGGGTGCTGTCGGTGGAAGAGGGCGGCTACCGGATGAAGCGGTAGCGCGTCACTGCTATTCTGCCGGCCCCATGACCCTCGACTGGTCCATCGACTCCGAAATCCGCCGGGCCTCCACCTTGCCGGCGGAGGTGTACTCGGACCCGGCGTATCTGGCGGCGGCGCGGGAGCGCATCTTCTCGCGGAGCTGGCAGTTCCTCGGCGACCTCGACCGGGTGCGGACGCCGGGGCAGGCGCTGCCGGTGACGCTGGGGGAGGGCCTGCTCGACGAGCCGCTGCTGTTGACCCGCGACCGCGACGACCGCCTGCACTGCCTGTCGAACGTCTGCACCCACCGCGGCGCCCTCGTCTGCGAGGCCGGCGGCGTCCACAGCGTGCTGCGCTGCCGCTACCACGGGCGGCGCTTCGGGCTCGACGGCAAGTTCTTGTCGATGCCGGAGTTCGACGGCGTCGAGGGCTTCCCGTCGCCGTCCGACGACCTGCCGCGGCTGCCGCTCGAGCGCTGGGGGAAGCTCCTCTTCACCTCGCTCGACCCCGCGTTCCCCTTCGCCGACCTGGTCGCCGAGCTCGACCGCCGCGCCGGCTGGCTGCCGCTCGCCGAGGCGGTCTTCGACCCGGGCCGCTCGCGCGACTACCTGGTGGCGGCGAACTGGGCGCTCTACTGCGACAACTACCTCGAGGGCTTCCACATCCCCTTCGTCCACGCGGCGCTCGCCGAGGCGGTGGACTACGGCACCTACCGCACCGAGCTCTTCGCCTGGTCGAGCGTGCAGGTCGCCGCGGCGAGCGGCGGCGACGATGCCTTCGAACCGCCGCCCGGCCACCCCGACCACGGCCGCCGCATCGCCGCCTGGTACGTCTGGCTGTTCCCCAACCTGATGGTCAACGTCTACCCGTGGGGCATCTCGCTCAACGTCGTCAAGCCGCTGGCCGTCGACCGCACGCGGGTCTCCTTCCTCACCTGGGTGTGGGACCCCGCCCGCCTTGGCCGCGGCGCCAGCGCCGACCTCGACCGCGTCGAGCGCGAGGACGAGGTGGTGGTCGAGAGCGTCCAGCACGGCGTCGCCTCCCGCCTCTACCACCGCGGCCGCTACTCCCCGGCCCGCGAGACCGGCGTCCACCACTTCCACCGCCTGCTGGCCGCCGCGCTCGACGGCGGCGCGGCCTGACGGACCCGCCCGCTCAGCGCCCCGGCGCCGCCGCCGCCACCGGCGGCTCGTCGGGGACGGCGTCGGGGACGGTCTCCTCGAGGCCGCGCAGGCGGGGGTAGGCGGCGGCGCTCAAGGTGAAGGCGGCGAAGAGGACGCCGAGGGTCATCACCAGGAGGCCGATGCCACGCCCCTCGCCGACGCCGACCAGGCGCCCCACCCAGGTCGCCGCCAGCGCTCCGCCGGGCGCCAGCAGCGGCACGAACACGCGCTCGGCCAGCGGGCCGGCGAGGAAGTAGGCGAGCGGGCCGGTCATCTGCGCCACCATGCGGCGGGTGGCGAAGACGCGGCCCTGCACCCCCGGCTCGACCTTCGACTGCCAGATCGCCTGGCTCGAGCCGTTGATCAGCGGCAGCACGGCGTAGACCACGAAGAGACCGGCCGCCACCGTCGCCACCGCCGGGCGCAGGCCGGCGAGCAGCATGCCCAGCGAGGCCACCGGCGCGAAGCCCAGGATGCCGAGCATGCGGCGGCGCGGGCCGCCCCAGGCGGTCATCGCCACGCTGCCGGCCACCAGCCCCGCCGAGCCGAGCGAGAGCACCAGCCCGAGGTGGGCGGCGGTGGTGAAGGAGAGGACCAGCGGTGTCGTCAGCACCGTCGCCATCGGGATCACCAGGTTGAGCATGGCGAAGTAGAGGAGCAGGCTGACCAGCCCCGGCCGCTGGCGGATGTAGCGCCAGCCGTAGGCCGCCTCGCTCCACAGCCCCGGCCGCTCGTCGGTGCGCCGCGGCGGGCGCGGGATGCGCACGAAGAGCAGCAGCACGATGGCGACCGCGAAGGTGGCTAGGTCGAGGGCGAGGATCGCCGGCACCGGGACGCGCACGATCAGCGCGCCGGCGACCAGCGGCGCCAGCACCTGGGCGCCGGAGAAGCCGAACTGCATCATGCCGCTGGCGCGCCCGAAGTGCTGCTTGGGGATGAGAAGGGTGATCGACGAGCCGAAAGCCGGGAACTGCAGCGTGGTGAAGGCGGCGTTGAGCCCCACCAGCAGGTAGATGTGCCACAGCTCGAGGCGCTCGGTGGCGAACAGGACCAAGAGGCCGAGGGTGGCGAGGGCGGCGCCGGCGTCGGAGAGGACCAGCATCCAGCGGCGGTCGAAGCGGTCGACCAGCACGCCGGCGATTGGCGACAGCAGCACCGCCGGCAGCGCCGCCGAGGTGGCGATCAGCGAGAAGAGGGTGACGTTGCCCGTCTCGCGGTAGACCCAGACGCCGAGCGCGAAGGCGGTGAGCCCGGAGCCGACCAGCGACACCACCTGTCCGAACCACAGGAGCAGGAAGTCGCGCAGGCCGCTGCGCGCGGCGGCGGCCGGAGCGGCGGCGGGGGCCGGGTCGGCGGGGGGCACACCACGTCAGTGCGGCCCGCGGCCCGCGCGGGGACAGGGACGGCCGGAGCTACTGCAGGTAGCCCAGCGCCTTGAGCCGCTCGACCTCCTCCTTCGACAGCTCCACGTCGGCGCCCTCGGCGGCGTCGCGCAGCGCCTCATCGCGGCGGGCGCGCAGCGCCTCGACCACCCGCGGCTGGACGGCGCTGACGTCGACGCGCTCGCCGGGGTCGGCGGCGAGGTGGAACAGGCGGTCGTCCCACAGCTTCCAGTCGCGGCTGCGGATCGACACCGACTCGTCGCGCTGGCTGACCGCCAGGCGGCGGCCCTCCGGGGAACCGTCGACCAGCGGCAGCAGGCTCGTGCCGTCGAGGCCCGGCGGCACCTCGATGCCGAGGACGTCGAGCACCGTCGGCACCAGGTCGGTCAGCCGCACCTGGTGGCCGACGCGCCGCCCCGCCGCCCGCTCACCCGGCAGCTTGACCACCAGCGGCACGCGCAGCAGCTCGTCGTAGAGGGTGTGCGAGTGCCAGCCCACCCAGCCGTGCTCGTCGAACTCCTCGCCGTGGTCGGAGGTGAAGATGACCAGCGCGTCGCGGTAGAGGCCGCGCTCCTCGAGGCCCGCCAGGAGCGCCCCGAGGCCGCGGTCCATGGAGCGGATCTCGGCGTCGTACGCGTCGACGATGAACTCGAGGTCGCGCGGCGACATCGGCCGGTTGCCGCGGTTGATGCGCTGCAGCTCCTTGTAGCCCACCGAGCGCCCGAGGTAGCCCTCGTAGCGGCTCGCCTCGAAGCGCGCCAGGTCCTCTTCCGACGGCGTGTAAGGGTGGTGCGTCTCGTAGGTGTGGACGAAGAGGAAGATGCGCTCGCGCTCGCCCGTGGCCAGCACCTCGTCGAGCCACGCCAGCGCGTGGCGGGTGATCGTCGCCATGCGGTCGCGGCTCAGCGCGCGGTAGAGCTCGAAGCCCTGCGCCAGCCCCCAAGACGGGTTGAGCTGGGCGCCGTTGTTGACCGAGCCGGTGCGGTAGCCGTGCGCCGCCAGCCGCTCGGCCAGGGTGACGACCTCCGGCGGCAGCGCGCGCTTGCGGCCGAAGGAGGCGCCGTGGTGCACCGGCAGCAGGCCGGTGAGCATCGAGGCGTGCGACGGCAGGGTCGACGGCGCGTGCGCGATCGCCTGCTCGAAGACGACGCCGTCGCGGCACAGGGTGGCGTCGAGGCGAGGGCTGGTCGGGCGCTCGTAGCCATAGCAGCCGAGGTGGTCCATGCGCAGGGTGTCGATCGAGATCAGGACCACCGGCACCGGCCGCGGCCGCCGGTCCTCGCCGCGGCAGCCGGCGACGAGGACGGCGGCGAGCGTGGCGGCGAGGACTGCGGCGGCGGCGAACGGCGGCAGGGCGCGGGACGGCATGGATCGAAACGGCATGGATCGGGGGCTCTGGGGCGTTCCGGAGGCGGGGCGGCAGGCCCGCGCCGCGTCCGCAAGGATACAATGCCGCGGGAGACGACCTCGATGATCCCTTCGACCACCCCGCTGGCCAGCGCTCCGCCCCGCCGCCGCTGGCGCACCGCCGTGCGCCACCTCGCCGGCGCCGCGCGCCGCTTCGTCGAGTGGCCCTTCTACCGCCTCTACCAGCACCGCCTGGAGCACGAGGTGGCGAGTTGGGCGCTGCCGAAGCACATCGGCATCATCATGGACGGCAACCGCCGCTTCGCCCGCCAGCACGCCGCCGGCCACGTCTCGGTGGGGCACGCACGCGGCGCCGAGAAGCTCCACCAGGTGCTCTCCTGGTGCTACGAGATCGGCATCCCGGTGGTCACCGTGTGGAGCTTCTCGCTGGACAACTTCCAGCGCGACACCGGCGAGGTGGAGGCGCTGTTCCAGCTCTTCGAGGACAAGACCCGCGAGCTGGCCGAGCACTCGGAGGTGCACAAGAACGACGTGCGGGTGCGCTACATCGGCAAGATCGACCTGCTGCCGCCCGGCCTGCGGGAGGCGATCCGCGCCGCCGAGGAGGCCACCGCCGGCTATCAGCGCTACCACCTCAACATCGCCATGGCCTACGGCGGCCGCGAGGAGATCACCGACGCCTTCCGCCGCTTCCTGGCGGCGCAGGCGGCGGCGGGCCGCACCACCGCCGAGGTGGCGGCGGCCTTCGACGAGCGCGATATCGAGCCCTACCTCTACACCTACGGCCTGCCGGAGCCGGACCTCATCCTGCGCACCAGCGGCGAGGTTCGCCTGTCGGGCTTCCTGCTGTGGCAGAGCTGCTACTCCGAGTTCTACTTCTGCGACACCTACTGGCCGGCCTTCCGCAAGATCGACTTCCTGCGCGCCCTGCGCTCGCACCACCAGCGCCAGCGCCGCTACGGGCGCTGAGCCCCCGCCTTCGTGGTAAGCTCGCTCGAACATTGAATCTTCCGGAGGTGCCGTGATGCCGACCCGTCCCCGCCTGCTGCCGCTGCTGGCCGTCCTCGTCCTGCTCGCCGCGCCGGCGGCGTCGGCCGCCACCTACACCGTGACGCTCGCCAACGGCAGCACCTTCGAGAGCCGCTACCAGCCCGAGGAGGCGGGGTGGGACTCCAGCGTCCTGCTGCTGATGACCGAGTACGGCAACTGGATCGCACTGGAGAACAACGACGTCGTCGACGTCATCACCGACGTCGAGAGCCGCGGCTTCGGCAAGGTCATCGACACCAAGACGGTCTCCCTGGGGATTCTGGCCAACGACCAGCCGGTGCCGGAGGAGAGCGACGGCGAGCTCAGCGACGTCGAGCTGCTGCAGCAGCTCATGCAGCAGCAGGCGCCGGCGCAGGACTTCACGGTGGACCAGTTCGTCGAGCCGTCGGCGGCGGGCCAGGGCGGGCTGCCGGTGGGCTACACGCAGCAGCCGTCGTCGCCGCCGCTGGTGATCCGGGGCCGGCAGTAGGCGGCGGCCTCCCTCCGATCGCGCCCCGCTCGATGTCCGGCCGGCCGCGATCGCTTGTGCCCGTACCAGCTCGCGCGGCGGCCCTGGCGGCCGCCGTCGCGCTTTCGGGGCTCCTCGCCGGCTGCGGCGGCGGCCGGCAGGAGGCGCCGCCCGGCCCGTCGGCGGCAGAGGCGCCGCAGGTGCCGCGGCGCATCGTCTCCATGTCCCCCAACGTCACCGAGATCCTCTTCGCCCTCGGCCTCGGCGAGCGCGTGGTCGGCGTCGACGACTTCAGCGACCACCCCCCCGAAGCGGCGGCGAAGACACGCCTCGGCGGCTTCGTCGATCCCGACCTCGAGCGCATCGTGACGCTGCGGCCCGACCTGGCGGTGATGCTGGAGAGCCAGGCCGACCTCGGGCGCCAGCTCGAGCGGCTGGGGATCGACGTGCTGCGGGTCGACAACCAGGACCTCGACGACGTCGCCGCGTCGATGGAGACGATCGGCCGCCGCGCCGGCGTGGCGGAGCGCGGCGAGGCGGCGGCGGAAGCGTTCCGCGCCGCGCTGGCGCCGCGGCCGGTGGCCGGCGGCCGGCGGGTGATGGTCGCCGTCGGCCGCACGCCCGGCTCGACCGGCGAGGTGATGGTCGCCGGTCCCGACAGCTACCCCTACGAAATGGTGGCGCGGCTGGGCGCGGAGAACGTCTTCGCAGACCTCGGCGCGCGCTACGCCACGGTGGGCGCCGAGGAGGTGGTGGCGCGGGCGCCCGAGCAGGTCGTCGAGCTCCACTGGCAGCGGCTCGACGCCGCCACCGAGGCGGCGATGGCGGCGGAGTGGCGCGCTCTGCTCGGCCCCGAGGTCGAGGTATCGGTGGTCGACGGCCCCGAAGTGGTGGTACCCGGGCCGCGCCTGCCGCAGGTCTACGACCGCCTCGAGGCGGCGCTGCGGTGAGCACCGAGGACGGCCCCGGTGCGCCGCTGATCCGCGCCCGCGGCCTCGTCTGGGAGCACGGCGGGCGGCGCATCGTCGGCCCGCTCGACCTCGACGTCGGTGCCGGCGAGTGCCTGATCGTGGTCGGACCCAACGGCGCCGGCAAGACCTCGCTGCTGCGCCTGCTCACCGGCCTGCTGCCGCCCACCGCCGGCGAGGTGGCGTGGCGCGGCACCCCCTACCGCGCGCTGTCGCGGCGCCAGCTCGCCCGCCGCCTGGCCTACGTGCCGCAGATCCGCCCCGCCCGCGTGCCGCTGACCGTGGAGGAGGTGGTGCTGCTCGGCCGCTACCCGCACCTCGGCCGCCTGCAGCTCGCGCCGCGGCCGGCCGACTACGCGGCGGTCGACGACGCCCTGGCGCGGGTCGGCATCGGCGAGCTGCGCCGGCGGCCGGTCGACGAGCTGTCCGGCGGCGAGCGGCAGAGCGTCTACATCGCCGCCGCGCTCGCCCAGCAGGCCGAGGTGCTGGTGCTCGACGAGCCGACCACCCACCTCGACCCGCGGCACCAGCGCGAGGTGGTGTCGCTGCTCGCCCGCCTCGCCCGCGGCGGCGAGCGCACGGTGGTGGCGGCGACCCACGACCTCACCTTCGCCGCCCTGGTGGCCGACCGCCTGGTGGCGCTCGCCGGCGGCCGCGTCGCCGCCGCCGGCAGCCCGGCCGAGATCCTGCGCCCGGCGGTGCTCGAGGACCTCTTCGCCAGCCGCTTCCGCCTGGTCGGCGACGCGGAGCGGCCGATCCCGGTGCTCACCCTCGAGGAGGCGCCGTGAGCGCCCCGGCTCCCGGCCGCGGCCGCGGCGCCGCCGTCCTCGCCGGGCTCGCCGTCCTCTGGCTGGCGGTGCTGGTGGCGGCGCCGCTGGTGGGCAGCCAGCCGGTGGGCCTCGCCGCGGTGCTCGCCGCGGAGCCGGCGGCGGCGGTCATCGTGTGGCAGATCCGCCTGCCGCGGGTGCTGCTGGCGCTGGTCGCCGGCGGCGCCCTGGCGGTCGCCGGGGTGGGCTTCCAGACCCTGTTCCGCAACCCGCTGGCCGAGCCGTACACGCTGGGGGTGGCCACCGGCGCGGCGCTCGGCGCGGTGGTGGCGCTGCGCTTCGCCGACCCCGCCACCGTCGCCGGCTTCAGCGTCGTGGCGGCGGCCAGCTTCGCCGGCGCGGTGGGGGCGACGGTGCTGGTGGTGGGCATGGCGTGGCGGCGCGGCACCGGCGGCGGCGTCGAGACCGGCACGCTGCTGCTCGCCGGCGTCGCGGTGTCGCTGTCGGCGTCGGCGGTGATCCTCTTCCTGCAGTACCTCTCCGACGCCACGCAGACCTTCCGCATGGTGCGCTGGATGATGGGCGGGCTGTCGGTGGTCGGCTACCGCGACGTGCTGTGGGCGGCGCCGTGGGCGCTGGCCGGCTCCGGGGTGCTGCTGGCGCTGCGCTGGGACCTCAACCAGCTGCTGGCCGGCGAGGAGCTGGCGGCGGGGCGCGGCGTCGACGTCTCGCGGCTGCGGCTGGTCGTCCTCGGCTCCACCTCGCTGATGGTGGGCGCGCTGGTGGCGGTGACCGGCCCGATCGGCTTCGTGGGGCTGATGGTGCCGCACCTGCTGCGCCGCCTGGTCGGCCACGACCACCTGCTGCTGGCGCCTGCGGCGCTGCTGGGCGGCGGCGCCTTCCTCGCCGCCTGCGACCTCGCGGCGCGCACGGTGGCGGCCCCGGCGCAGATCCCGGTCGGCGTCCTCACCGCGCTCCTCGGCGGCCCGTTCGTCCTCTGGCTCCTCTTCGCGCGGCGGCGGTGAGGGCGGTAGGATCGGTGGCGTCATGCTCACGAAGATCCTGCGTCACCGCCTCGCCGCCGCCGCCGTCGTCGCCGTCGCCGCTCTGCTGCTGACCGCACTGCCGGCGCTCGCCGCCGGTGGCCCGGCCACCTGGAACCGGCGCGTCCAGGAGAGCGACGCGCTGCTGCGCGCCGGCGACTACGTGCAGGCGCTGGCGGTGTCCGGGTCGCTGCTCGACGAGGTGGGGAGCGGCATCGCGCAGGCGGGCGAGAAGGCCGAGTCGGCGCTCGGCACCGTCTACTCGCTGCACGCCCTGGCGCTGGCCGGCGCCGGCCGGCAGGAGGACGCGGAGTGGCACTGGTACCTGGCGCAGAGCATGAAGCCCGACCTGGCGAAGACGTCGCTGGCCGGCTACGGCGTCGCCGGCGAGCGGCTGGAGCCGCACCGCTTCGCCGCGGGGGACGAGCCGTGCCGGCTGCCGGAGCGCGAGCTGGCCGAGCTGCCGAGCCCCGAGCCGCCCGAGGTGAAGCCGCCGGAGAGGCGGAAGGGCAACCCTTCGCCGCAGTACACGCCGGCGGCGCGGGCAATGGGCATCGAGGGAGAAGTGAGGGTCCGGGCGGTGCTCAACGCCGAGGGACGGCTGGAGGCTCCCTGCGTCCTTGCCGCCGACCATCCGATCTTCGTCTACATGGTCGGCCGCGCCATGCGGGAGTGGGAGTTCCGCCCGGCGAGGCGGGGCGGCGAGCCGGTGGCCATCCAGTACGACATGACCACCAGCTTCACCCTCGACCACCGGCACCCGCACTGAGGCGCCCCGCTCACTCCACCACCACCGCCGTGCCGTAGGCCATCAGCTCGGCGGCGGCGGTCATCACCATCGAGGTGGTGAAGCGGACGTTGACGACGGCATTGGCGCCGAGCGACTCGGCTTCCTCGACCATGCGGTCGATCGCCTGCTCGCGCGACTCGGCGAAGAGCTTGGTGTACTCGGAGATCTCGCCGCCGACGATGTTGCGCAGCAGGGCGGTGATGTCGCGGCCCAGGTGGCGGGCGCGGATGGTGTTGCCGCGCACCAGCCCCAGCGTGCGCACCACCCGCTTGCCGTCGATGCTCTCGGTGTTGACGACGATCATTTGGAGACCCCCCGGTAGCGGTCGCCGGCCAGCGTGCGCAGCCGGTCGGCCAGGATGGACAGGAAGAGGAGGACGGCGCCGCTGAGCCCGCCGAAGACCAGCGTCTTCTCGAGCAGGCCTTCGGGACCGGTGGCGAGCTGCCATAGCGCGAAGCCGGCGACGGCGACCGCCCAGGCGACGAGGAGGACCCAGCCGAGGCCGCGGCTGAGGCGGCTCAGCGCGCCGCGCGGGCGCTCGTCCCACTGGTCGTCGGCGGGCACTTCGAAGCGGGTGCTCATGGTGACCTCCCTCAGGTCGGACATCTCGTGGACGCGGGCGCGGCACTCGGAGCAGTCCTCGAGGTGCAGGCGCACCCGCTGCGCGTCGCCCTGGGTGAGCGCGCCGTCGAGGTAGCCGGACAGCTGCTCCTCGGCGAAGCGGCGGCCGCAGGACGCGGGCGTGGACGGGTCGGGCGGGCGGGGGGTGGCGCGGCTCGGGTCAGGCATCGGTCGGTCCTCCCTGCGCGGCGGCGGCGAGCTGCTCGCGCAGCGCCCTGCGCGCCCGGTGCAGGCGCGACATGACGGTGCCGATGGGCACGCGCAGGACGCCGGCGATCTCCTCGTAGGCGAGGTCCTGGTAGTCGCGCAGCACCAGCACCTCGCGGTGCGGCGGCGGCAGCGCGGCCAGGGCGCGCCAGACGCGGCGCTGCAGCTCGGCGCGCTCGGCGTCGGCGTCGGGCCGCGGCGCGGCGGACACCAGCTCGACGCCGGCCTCGGGGTCGTCGGCGGCGAGCGGCTGGTGGCGGCGCACGCGGCGGCGGCGCAGCAGGTCGTGGGCGCGGTTGCGGACGATGGCGAACAGCCACGGGCGCAGCGGGCGGCCGGCGTCGACGCGGTCGAGGGTGGTGAAGAGCGAGAGCAGGGCGTCCTGGGCGACGTCGAGGGCGTCGTCCGGGTCGCGCAGGAGCTGCAGGGCGAGCAGATAGGCCGGCCGCCGGCAGCGCTGCGCCAGCCGCTCGGCCGCCTCGCGGTCGCCGCGGCGGGCGGCGGCGGCGAGCGCGGCGTCGGAGGCCGCGTCGAGGGCTGCCGTGGCGCCGGGGGCGGGGCCGGCCGCGGGGCCGAGGAGCGGCGTCTGCATGGTCATCTCCGGTTCCACACTGCATCCTACGTCCGGGCAGGCGCGCTATTCCCCGGGGCGACGTCGCGCTTCAGACGTCGATCAGGACGTAGAAGCCCTTGGTGGCCAGGCTCTCGGGGTCGACCTCGAGGTCGGTGCCGGGGAGGTGGGTGGATCCGGCAGGGAGCCAGGGGGGCGGCTCGGTGGGTTGGGGGATGAGGCGGGCTCGGGGGAAGCCGCAGCGGGCGAGCCAGTCGGTCAGGGTGCGGCGGGTGTAGAAGCGGTAGTGGGTGTAGCAGAGGATGCCGATGGGGAGATAGTCCCAGCGCCCGGCGAGCAGGTCGGCGACCACCGCGTGGTGGCCGACGTTGGGCACCGAGAACACCATGCGGCCGCCGGGGCGCACCAGCTCGCGGGCGCGCTCGAGGAAGCGCTCGGGCTCGACCAGGTGCTCGAACAGCTCGAGCGCCAGCAGCGCGTCGTAGCGGCGGCCGAGCTCGGCCACCGTGCGCGGGTCCTCGACGTCGCCGACCACCACGCGGTGGAGCTGCGCCGCCGCCGCGCGCGCCACCACCGGGTTGAGCTCGACGCCGGTCACCCGGCAGCCCAGGGCCTCCTGCAGGTGCCGCCCCGTGGCGCCGCGCCCGCACCCGACGTCCAGCACCTCCTCGGCGCCGGCGGGCAGGAACGGCACCACGTCCGCGCGCACCTCGCCGTAATAGTCGACGAACTCGTGGTACAACCCCGCCCGCGCCACCCGCAGCCCCCCCGGCGGGCCTCCCGCCTCCAGCCGCCGGAAGGCCTCCCCGGACAGCAGCGACAGCGGCAGCAGCTCCACCGCGTCTCCCGGCACCTCGTTCCCCTCAGCGAGGAACGCCGCCTCCAGCCGCTCGAAGTCGCGCAGCGTGTACACCGCCCTCCCGCCGACCAGCCCCGTCTCGGCCAGCCGGTGCGGCACCGCGGCGTCCGCCCCCCCGGCCACCGCCGCCCGCCGCGCCGCCAGCGAAGCCCCCCGCACCATCACGTCGGAGGCCCCCATCCACAGCACGTACTCCGCCGGCCCCTCCACCACCTCCCCGAACACCCGCTCCGCCTCCAGCCGCACCATCGACAGCAGATACCGCATCTCCGGCGAAGCCGCCGCCTCCGCATCCTCCGCCTTCACCAGCCGCACCCGAGCCATGACCAGAGAGTATCCCCCAGACCGCCCCACCCGTCTCCTCCGCAGCGAACAGATCAGCAAGGCGAAAGAAGCAGTTGACGTTCCCCCGGGTCGCTGAGACTGAATGTCTGCCCCGCCTCGCCGCCACCAACGCCCGCGTTCCTCCTGCGGGGCCACCGCCGGTCTCCGGGGTGGGGTGGGTCCTCGGGTAGGGACCCCGGGAGCGGGCCAAGGGCAATACCCGCCGGAGTCCTCGGCCGGTGGCGGCCCGTGGACGAGGAGGCGCGCCCCCCTCCAAAGTGCTGGCGTAGCGCGCCGCTCCCTGCCCGAGGACCCACC
>CAZLBJ010000513.1:0-4505 GCA_964557755.1 uncultured Thermoanaerobaculia bacterium | reverse complement strand
GGTCGTCCTGGCCGGCGGCAGCGGCTTCGGCCTCGCCGCCGCCGACCCGGTGGTGGCGTGGCTGGAGGCCGCGGGCAAGGGCTTCGACACCGGGCGCGGCATCGTGCCGCTGGTGCCGACCGCCATCCTCTTCGACCTCGGCTTCGGCGACCCGCGGGCGCGGCCGGGGGCCGTGCTGGGGCGCGCCGCGGTGGTGGCGGCCGCGGCGCACCTCGCGGCCGGCGGCGGCGAGATGACGTGCGGCAGCGTCGGCGCCGGCACCGGCGCCACCGTGGGCAAGGCGCGCGGTCCCGAGTGCGGCATGAAGGGCGGCGCCGGCTTCGCGGCGCTCACCACCGGCCAGGGACTGACGGTGGCGGCGCTGGTGGCGGTCAACGCCTTCGGCGACGTGCGCGACCCCTTCGCCCCGGCGACGGCGGCCGGCCCCGACGGCCTCGTGGCGGCGTGCCGCGCGGCGCCCGGCTCGCGCCAACTGGTGGGCGCCCACCGCGTGGCCGCGGCGCTGCCGGAGGGCCACCTCCACCCGTGGGAGGGCAACACCACGCTGGCGGTGGTGATGACCGACACGGCGCTGTCGAAGGCGGCGGCGCTCAAGGTCTGCCAGATGGCCTTCGGCGGCTTCTACCGCACCCTGTCGCCGGCCCTCTCCCTCTACGACGGCGACCTGGTGGTGGTGCTGTCGCGCGGCGAGCGGCGCGCCCACGTCAACCAGGTGGGCGTCCTCGCCGAGCACGCCATCGCCCACGCCATCCTCGCCGCGGTGCGCGACGCCGACGGCTTCGGGCTCCTCCCCGCCGTGCGCGACCTCTAGCCCGGACTATTCACGAACGCCCGTAGCGAGAGCGTCCAGGGTGCGTGAGATCGGGCGACCCGGAGCGAAGAGCGCCCGAGGCGTGCTTTACAGCACGTTGAGGAAGCGATGAGCGAGGACCGCCCGAGATCGCGTGCCTTGGGCGCTCGCAGTAGGGTGGCTCGTGAGTAGTCCGGGCTAGCCTCAATACTGTTCACTTTGAGCCCTTGATCCGGATGCGGCTCCTCCGGAGCGGCGCTGGTCGGGGCGCTCGGAGCTTGGTCGGGAAGCCGCTCATCTTGCGTTTGACGGCCCGGGGATTTCGTCGACCCCGGCTCGAGACGACGCGCACCTCGAGGATCTCGGCGAGGGCGCGGTCAGCCAGCCGTCGGATCGCCGGAGGGGGAAAAGGCGGCGGCGGTTATGGCATGGCGTCGGACCACGCGCACGGAGTGGATGAAGGAGAGCTCGTCGGGATCGAGGTCGGCCTGGAGGGCCGCCTCGTGCATCAGGGCTCGGACGGCGAAGTCGGCCAGCAGCAGCCCGTAGAGCTCCTGGCGCACCAGCTCCGGCGTCTTGCTGCGCAGCACCACGCGGGGGCCGCGCAGGTGGATCTTCAGCTCATCGAAGGCGCCTTCGATCTCCCAGCGCTGCGGGTAGAGTGCCGCGAGCTCCGCCGCCGGCGCCTGTTGCTCGTCGAGCAGCGTGGTGGCCAGCCGATAGAGCGGCTCGGCATCCTCGACGCCATCGAGGGTGTATTCGATGACCCGCACGCAGCAGCGACAGCGAGGTCGCCCGGCCGGTCGACTCCCAGGCCCACACCAGCAGCGCGAAACGGGTCATCGAGGTGCCGATCATCGACACCACCTGGCCGCCCCAGATGATCAGGAAGGAGCGCATCGTTCGGAGGGTTGCGGGGCGAAGCCCTACGCGCCGACGGTGAAGGCGAGGGCGACCTGGGCGCCGCGGCCGAGGTTGACCACCGGGCCCTGCGCCACCGGCAGGATGCGGACGAAGAGGCCGCCGTACTCCTCGCCGAAGAGGAACGGCCCCCATACCAGGCGGTGCGGCGCCCAGCCCTCCTCCCCGCACTGAAAGGCGTAGGCGGGGGTGGCGAGGTACTCCTGGGCGATCCAGTCGCCGGCGGCGAGCGCGTGGTCGACGGCGGCGCGCCACTCCTCGGGCGTCGCCGCGGCGCCGACCACCACCCCCTGGCCGCCTACCGCAATCGGCGCCTTGAGCACGAAGGCGCCCGCCTCGGCGAGCAGCAGCTCGGGCAGCGGCCGCTCGACGCCGGCGTGCTCGACCGTCCGCCGCTCGACCAGCCGCGTCCACGGCACCACCCGGCGGACGAGGTCGCGCTCCTCCGGCCCGAGCTCGCCGGCGCGCTCGGAGAGCAGCGCCAGGTTGCGCTTGTCGCCGAGGACGAGCGGGCCGATCGGACCGCTGAACAGCTCCACCCGGCGCGCCTTGAAGGCGCGGAAGAGGTCGCGGCCGGTCGGCTCGTCGAGCTCTTCGACGACGCCGGCGACGGGCGCCCCGCCGACCGACACGCCGGCGGCGCCGAACGACAGCGCCTCGCTGCCGACGACGTGGAGCTCCCCCGCGGCGCCGCCGGCGAGGTCGGCGAGGGCGGCGGCGTAGCGCTCCCGGTAGTGCTCCCGCGGGTGGTTGTCGAGGCGGTAGATGCCGCGGGTGGCGGCGACCACCGCCAGGTCGAGCCGGCCGCCGGCGGTGTGGCCGCGGGCGGCGCACCAGCCGACGGCGTGGCGGATCAGCCGGTCGGTGGTGTCGTCCCAGGCCGGCTCGAGCCCCTCCGCCGCCAGCCAGTCGGCGACCGGCGGGCTGGCGGCGTAGGAGGCCGCCACCGCGTTGTCCTGCCAGCTCGCCACGTTGCCGAAGTTCATCTCGACGACGCGCAGCCCGTCCGCCGTGTCGACCAGGTCGCCGCGGCAGGTCGTCTCGGCGAGGCCGGTCGGCTCGGCGAGGAGGACGGCGGCGAGGAACGGGCTCTCCAGGCCGTAGAAGCGCGCCACCCGCTCCGGGTCGGCGGCGAGGAAGCGCTCGGGGACCGTGCGCACCAGCCGGCCGAGGGCGACGATCGTCCGCGCCAGCTCGGCGCGCCGCTCGCGGGTGATCAGCACCGGCCACGGCGACAGGCCGTAGGGCTTCGCCGCGTCGAAACCGAAGAGGGTGGGGATCACCGCCTGCGCCGCGGCCAGCGCCGGCGCGAAAGTGCCGCGCGAGAGCAGGCGCGGGTCGGCCGCCGCGGCGTCGAGGAAGCGCACGGCGGCGGGCGACAGGCCGGCGGCCGCGGCGCGCTGCTCGGCCGGGAAGCTCACCGGCCGCCCGGTGCAGGGGAGGACGGCGCCGGACCGGGGATCGAGGCCTTCATGCGACCCCGACTCTACGAGAGCGGCCAAGGGACGGCAAGCGCCGGACGGTTGCGCGCCCCGCGGACCGCCGTCGCTGTCCCGCTCGTGGCGTTTCCCGGCACAGAGGAAATGAACCCCCCTTTCGGACGGGGCATGAGCCGCCCTGTCGGGCGGCGCATGGCCGGGCCTTTCGGACGGGCGGTCGACGACTATTTTCGGGTGGGCAACGTCCTACCCCTAGGAGGTTCCGATGCGCCCCTTTCTCGCGGCCGTCTTGCTGACGGCAGCCGGGGCGGCTGCCGCCGAGGCGCCCGCTCCACCCGCCGCCGCCCCCACCGCCGACCTCGCCCGCTTCGCCGGCCTCTACCACGGCGCCATCGTCTACCGGCCCGCCGAGCTGGAGCTCGAGTGCATCATCGAGCTCGGCCTCGCCGCCGACGGCGGCCTCGCCGGCACCATCGACCAGCCCGGCTACTTCGAGTACCAGCCGCTCGAGATCACCGTCGAGGGCGACGAGATCCGCTTCGTCTACCGCAACTTCTCGGAGGTGCGCGGGCCGAACACCGAGTTCGTCTTCGAAGGTCGGCTGGTCGACGGCGGCGCGGCGATCGCCGGCGAGTTCCTGGACAGCCGCGGCCGCACTCCGTTCCGCTTCGAGCGCATCGGCGACGCGGGCGACGAGCGGCCGACGATGACCCGCCGCCCGCTCGCCGACCTCGCCGTCTCGGGCGAGGAGCTGCGCGCCGCCTTCAACGCCGACGCCGACAGCGCGCGCCTCGTCCTGCTGCTCTCGCCGCGCTGCGGGGTCTGCCTCCTCAGCTCACGGCTGATCGGGCGCTACCTGATGAGCCAGGTCGCCGACGAGCGGCTGGCGCTCTACGTCGTCTGGGGGCCGATGCTCGGCGACGAGACGCGCGACCACGCCGTCGCCGCCACCGCGTTCCTCGACGACCCGCGGGCGCGCCACTTCTGGACCCCGGGGCACGAGGTGGCGGCGCTCTTCCACCCGGCGACCGGCCTGCCGGCCGACGAGCGGGCGTGGGACACCTTCCACCTCTACCCGCCCGGCGCGCGCTGGGACGAGGCGCCGCCGGCGCCCGCCGCCGTCTGGCACGTCAACAAGCCGCTGCCCGAGGAGCAGAGCCTCAACGGCGTCGAGCTGCGCGAGCGGGTGCAGGCGCTCCTCGCCGGCGACGCGCGGCCCGCCGCGGCGCGATGACGGCCGGTCCGCGCTCCGGCACCGGCGGCGGGGCGGCGGCCTGGCGGCAGGCCGCGCTGGCACTGCCGGCCCTCGACCTGCCCGCCGACCGGCCGGCCCGTCCCGGCGTCGCGGCCGCCGC
>CAZLBJ010000512.1:0-6706 GCA_964557755.1 uncultured Thermoanaerobaculia bacterium | reverse complement strand
GCCCTCGGCGTCGGCCTCTACATGCAGCGCATGGCGCTCCAGGGCGACCGCCCGCTGGTCGAGCGCCTGGCCGGCAAGGCCGGCGACGAGGCGTAGATACAAAAGGGCCCCGGGGCGCCGTGGGCGGCGCGGCCGGGGCCGATCGGTCCCGCCCCGGGTCGGCGGGACGGGACCGCATGGGATGCGCGCGTTGCCGCGCGTCGGGCGCTCTAGGCGTCCGCGGGATCGTAGGTGTAGTTGGTCTGGATGGTGCCGTCCATGCGGTGCACCACCACCTGGCTCGGGGTGGTCGTCTGGGCGACGGTGCGCGCCGCCTCCAGCGCCTCGTCCTTGGTGGCGTGGGTGGAGACCGGCGCCTTGGTGCCCTGGCGCTCGACCTTCCAGCCCTCGTCGGCGGTCGCCACGTGGTAGACGACGCGCGGCGCGGCGGCCTTCGCCTCCTGCTTGCGCAGCTCGCCCTCGAGGCGCGCGGTCAGCTCCTCGACGCGGGCGGTCAACGTGCGGATCTCGTTCCGGGTCGGAATGCCGAGCCGGTGGAGGGTGGTGGTGAGGCGCTTGTCGACCTCGCCGGTGAGCTGCTCGACGCCCTTCTCCACCCGCCCGCGCACGCCCTCGACCTCCTTCTTCGCCTCGCGGCCGGCCTTGTCCATCTCCTGCTTGCCGCGGGTCTCCATCTTGCGGCCCCGCTTCACCAGGTCGTCGAACAGCTTGCGGCCGTCCTCGACCAGCGTGCGGCCCTCGTCCTCGACCAGCGACACGGTGCCGAGGCCGGCCAGCCACGCCCGGTGGGCGTTCTCGCGGACCTCGTGCTGGAACTTCTTCGCCTGCTCCGTCATGGTGGTGCGCATGGCGCTCTCCTCCTCGTCGTCATCCGTAGGGGCGGGTGCGCGGATGGGCTCCCGCCCCGCAAGGAGGATTATGCCGCACTGCGTCATCAATGTCAAGCTGCGGCATTCCGATGCCGCGACGCAGCAACGGGCCTCAGTACGACGGCTCCCAGACGACGTTGCCCGCGAGGTCGAGGTAGCCGTAGCGACCGCCGCCGTCGCCGACCTGGGCGAGGCCGCGGACGTAGGCGTCGGCACGCGCCCAGGCGGGCTCGACGACCCAGGCGCCGGTGGTGTCGACGTAGCCCCACAGCTCGCCGTCCTGCACCGCGGCGCGGCCCTGCGAGAAGCGATCGGCGCGGTCGAAGCGCGGCTCGACGACCACCGTCCCCGCGGTGTCGACGAAGCCCCAGTTGGCGCCGATGCGCACCGGCGCCAGCCCCTCCGAGAAGCCGAGGGCGCCGTAGTACTCCGGCGGATGGAGGAAGGCGCCGTCCGGGCCGACGAAGCCCCAGGTGCCGTCGTCCATCTGCACCGCCGCCAGGCCGCCGGAGAAGCTGTAGGCGTCGGCGAAGCGCGGCTCGATGGCGATCTCGCCCTCCTCGTCGACGAAGCCGTGCCGGCCCTCGATCCGCACCACCGCCAGGCCCTCCGAAACGTCGCGGCTGAAGGCGTAGCGCGGCGGGATCACCACGCTGCCCTGGCGGTCGATCCACCCCCACCGCTCGCCGACACGCACCGCCGCCAGCCCCTCGGAGAAGCGGCGGGCGCCGGTGAAGCGCGGCGGCACCACCACCTCTCCGCCGGTGTCGACGTAGGCGCCCAGGCCGTTGACCACGACTGCCGCCAGCCCGTCCGAGAACGGCCCCGCCTGAGAGAACCGCGGCTCGATCACCACCGCTCCGGTCTCGGCGTCGAGATAGCCCCACACCTCGTCCAGGTTGGCGACGCCGACGAGGCCCTCCGTGGCCTCGAGCGCATACGCGAACTGCGGCTGCACCACCAGCTCGCCATGCCCGTCCATGAACCCCACCTTGCCGTCCACCCGCACCGGGAACAGCCCCTCTCCGGGTTGGATCTCGGCGCTGCGTCGTGCCGCAGCGCCCTTCTCGAGCTGCTCGCAACCGAAAAAGACCAGCAAGAGGAAGAAAGGCAGGCGCGAAGCGAAGGAGCGGCGGGCGAAGCCTTGGCGCATGGGACCTCCGAGAGCGAAGACGACAGGAGCGGGAACGGTGGCATTCTACCGCCGCCGGGCCGCCGCGCGCGGCACCCGCCGCCTCCTTCGGAGCCCGGGCGGGGGCCCCGCGCCCGTCGCACTCCCCCGCGCGGCGGGCGCGGAGCACCCGCACGGGCGTGTCCCCGCGCCAACGCCCCGTCCCGCGCCCCTCCCGCCGCGGCCTACGACTCCGCGCGCAGGAACGCCGCCACCGACTCCCCTTCGCGCCGTCGCAGCTCGACGCAGTCCTCCACCTGCTGCGCCACCTTGGCGAGCTGCACCTCGGTGCCCTCCACCCGGTTCTCCGGCCGGGCGAAGAACTCGCGCGCCCGCGCCAGCCGTTCGGCCGAGCAGCCGGAGGCGATGAAGGGCATGAAGGCGATGAACTCCTTCGGCATGCGCGAGGTGAGCGCCTCGTAGTGGCCGACGATCCAGTCGAACATGCGCTCGTCGCCGCCGGGAGTCGAGCCGACGCCGCCGGGGATGGTGAACAGCTCGGTCGGCCGCACCGGCCCCTCGAGGACGTAGGCGAGCGCCTTCTCCTGCACCGCCGGCGCCTCGAAGGCGCCGAGCGCCTCGAGGTAGTGCTCGCGCTGGTTCGGCGCCGTGCTCGCCTCGAAGTGCCGGCGGTAGGTCTCGAAGCGCGCCTGGCCGCCCTTGCGGGCGGCGAGGCCGAGGGCGACGCCGGCGAGCGCCGGGTCCACCGACGTCGGGTCGGCGACGTAGGCGTCGGCGAGGCGGGTGGCGTAGGCGAGCACCTCCGGGTCGTCGCCGGGGCCGCCGAGCCAACCGAGGAGCTGCGGCCGGAACAGTGACACCGCCTCCGGCTCGCCGGGCCGCGGCTCCATGCCGAAGCGCGCCAGCGCCGGCCCCAGGGTGCGGCGGACGTAGCGCGCGAACGGCTCGCGCAGCTCGTCCGGCACGAAGGCGCCCTCGACCTTCGACAGGTTCGAGACCAGCGCCGACACCACGTCGGGGTGCGGGTCGTCGGCGAAGGCGCCGAGCACCTCGAGGTAGGCGCCGCCGCCGACGGCGCCGGCGTCGAGCAGCGCCGCGGTGTTGCCCAGGAGCTCGATGCGCTCCGCCGGGTCGAGCGCCTCGGGCGCCGCCGCGGCGAGCTCGAGCAGCATCGCCTCCGGCACCCGCCAGCGGTAGTAGCCGTGGGCTCCGGCGTTGGGCATCACCCAGTCGACGCCGCCGCCGAGGTCGACGCGCGCCGACTCCGCGTCGAGCAGCAGCCGCCGCGTCTCCACCACGCCGCCGCGCGCGTACTTGAGCACCACCGGCACCCGCCAGCGCTGCGCCGGCGCCTCGACGCCGTGGTTGAGGAAGCGGCGCTGCTCGACCCGCACCCCGCCTTCTTCAGGCGTGACGGTGAGCAGCGGGTAGCCGGGCTGGTCGACGAAGCTCGCCAGCACCGCCGCGACGTCCTCGCCGGAGGCTTCGGCGAGCGCCCGCCACAGGTCGGCGGCCACCGTGTTGCCGTCGGCGTGGCGGTCGACGTAGGTGCGCACGGCGTGGCGGAAGGCCTCCTCGCCGAGCCACTGCTCCACCATGCCGAGCACCGCGCGCCCTTTGGCGTAGGCGAGGCCGACGTTGCCCATCGACTCCTCGGGATGGACGATCGGCTGGCGGATCGCCGGCGTCGTCGGCCGCGCGTCGACGCCGAGGATGCCCTGCACGCCGCGCAGCATCGAGAGATCGGTCTCGAGCTCCGGGAAGAGCTGGTCGGTGACCTTGTTGCCCATCCAGTCGGCGAACGACTCGTTGAGCCACAGGTCGTCCCACCACTGCATGGTCACCAGGTCGCCGAACCACATGTGGGCGATCTCGTGCGCGTTCACGCGCGCCAGCTGCCGCCGCTGGCCGGCCGACACGGCTCCCGGCTGGTGCAGCAGGATGTCGTCCGCGAAGGTGATCAGGCCGGGGTTCTCCATGGCGCCGGGCCAGTACTCCGGCACCGCGATGAGGTCGAGCTTCTCGTAGGGGTAGCGGCGCCCGAAGTAGTCCTCCAGCGCGGCGAGCAGCGGCGGCGTCAGCGCCGCCGCCTCGCCGGCCAGCCCGCCCAACCCCTTCGGCGCCAGCACCCGGCCGGGGATCGACATGCCCTCGATCGGCGTCGCCTCGAACGGCCCGACGGCCAGCGCCAGCAGGTAGCTCGGCAGCGGCCGGGTGCGCGCGAAGGCCAGGCGCGCCGTGCCGTCCGCCTCGTGGCGCGCCACCTCCGGCGTGTTGGTCACCGCCATCTGCCCGCTCGGCACGGTGAGCACGAGCTGATACGGGATCTTCACCCCCGGCTCGTCCCACACCGGGAACGCCTCGCGCGCGTCGATGGCCTGGAACTGCGTGAACAGATACGCGCTGCCCTGGTGCTCGGCACGGTAGAGGCCGACGGCGCGGGTGCCGAAGTCGTTCGCGAAGTCGACCTCCAGGCTGTACACCCCGGGGGTGAGCGGCCGCTCGGCGGTGACCTCGATGCGCGCCCCGGAAACCGCCGCGAAGCTCACCGGCACCGCCCTCCCCGCCTCGTCGGTCAGCTCCAGCCGCGTCAGCTCCATCTCCTCGGCGTGGAAGCGGAACGACGCCGTCGCCTCCAGCACCGTCAGATCGACGTGCGCGGTGCCCGTGTAGTCCGCCTCGGCAGGATCGAGCACCAGGTGCACGCGCTCGAAGTCCGGGCGCACGGCGTCCCCGAGCCGCAGGTCGTCCTGGGCGAGGGTGGTGAAGGAGACTGCAAGGACGAAGACGACGGCAAATAGCCGCCAGGGATTCCGGATCATCGAAACGACCTCCAGGAAGTTCGGGGCAGACGGACAAACCCCTCGACGAAGGGGAACAGAGTCGGGCACCCTCGACATACGTCCAGCGGAGCGGGATGTTTGCAGTTCATCCCAGCGGAGGGTCGGCGAGGGGCGGGGGCGGGACTCCTGGACTGGGACGTCTGGAGCGCGCCAAGGGCAAGAGCCGCCGGAGTCCGAGGCCGGTGGCGGCGCGCGGAAGCCGAAGCGAGCCCCCCTCCAAAGTCCACCTCGTAGCTCGCTGCTCCCAGGCCAGGAGCCCCGCCCCCGGCCCGTTCCCGCGATCCCGGAGCGCCCCCTAATTCTCGAGCAGCGCCCCGACCGGGGTGAACGACTTGCCCTGGGAGATCGCCACCGGGCCGCAGGTGATGGCGCCGCGGTAAGTGTTGACGCCGGCGAGCAGGCCGGGGTCGTCGAGCACCGCCTGCTCGGCGCCCTTGTTGGCGAGCGCCAGCGTGTACGGCATCGTGACGTTGTTGAGCGCGAAGGTCGAGGTGCGCGGCACCGCGCCGGGCATGTTGGCGACGCAGTAGTGCACCACGCCCTCCTCGACGTAGGTCGGCCTCGAGTGCGTGGTCGGCCGCGTCGTCTCGAAGCAGCCGCCCTGGTCCACCGCCACGTCCACCACCACCGAGCCGCGCTTCATGTCGCGCAGCATCTCGCGGGTGACCAGCTTCGGCGCCGAGGCGCCCGGGATGAGCACGGCGCCGATCAGCAGGTCGGCGCGGCTCAGCGCCGTACGCAGGTTGAAGGCGTTCGAGGCCAGCGTCGTCACCTCGCCGCGGAAGATGTCGTCGAGGTAGCGCATGCGGTCGACGCTCGACTCGAGGATGGTCACCCGCGCCCCCATGCCGAGCGCCACCTTGGCGGCGTTGAGGCCGACGATGCCGCCGCCGACGACCACCACGTCGCCGGGCGGCACGCCGGGGACGCCGCAGAGCAGCGTGCCGCGGCCGCCGTACGGCCCCTGCAGGTGGTGGGCGCCGGCGATCACCGACATGCGGCCGGCGACCTCCGACATCGGCGACAGCAGCGGCAGCCGCCCCTGCGGGTCGGTCACCGTCTCGTAGGCGATGCCGGTGACCTCCTTGTCGACCAGCACGTCGGTGAGCTCGGGCTCCGGCGCCAGGTGGAGGTAGGTGAAGAGCACCTGGCCGCGCTTCATGCGCTCGTACTCGGGGCCCACCGGCTCCTTCACCTTGACCACCATGTCGGCCCACGCCCACACCTCGTCGGCGGTGTCGAGGATGCCGGCGCCGGCCTCCACGTACTCCTCGTCGCTGATGCCGCTGCCGGTGCCGGCGCCCTGCTCGACGCGGACGTCGTGGCCCGCTTGCACCAGCGCGTGCACGGCCGCCGGGATCATGCCGACGCGGAACTCGTTGTCCTTGATCTCACTGGGGATTCCGACCTTCAAGGCGAGCCCTCCCTGGCCGCCGGTGCGGCCCCGCCCGCCGGCGGACGCGGGCGCCCCGCCGACGACGGCTGTCCCATCTTCACGTTGCCCTTGAAGTAAGCGCCCTCGGCGATGACCACGCGCGGCGCCTCGATGTCGCCCTCGACCTGGCCGCTGGCGGTGACCTCGGCCTTCTCGCCGGCCAGCAGGTTGCCCTCGAGGCGGCCCTCCACCGTCACCTGGCGCGCCTCGACTCGGCCGTGCACGCGCCCCTCGGGGCCGATCACCACGCTGCCGTCGACCAGCACCTCGCCGTCGACCTCGCCGTGGATGCGCACCACCTCGCTGCCGGTGACCTTGCCGGTGATGCGCAGGCCCGCGGCGATCATCGTCCGCCGCGCGGGCGCCGCCGCCGGCGCCGGCGGCGACGCCGGCCGCGGCGCCGGCGAGGCGTCGCGCGGAGCGGGGC
>CAZLBJ010000511.1:0-8811 GCA_964557755.1 uncultured Thermoanaerobaculia bacterium | reverse complement strand
CAGCCCCCAGCCGGCCACCGTCACCACCACCGCCAGCCGAACCCACCGGCCCGCCCGCGCCCTCACCGCCGCGCCCACCGCACTCCCCAACTCATTGAGATTCGTCTGTTGCGCAAACACTACGTAACACCTCATGGCCGCGAGCCCGTCGCGGCCACCCGCCCTTCCAGGTACGCCCCGACGCACGCCTCCACCTCGGCCGCGGAGGGCAGATGCAGGCACCGCGCCGCCAGCTCCCCCAGCTCCCGCGAGTCGAAGTCGCGGATCATCGTCTTGATCGTCGGTACCAGGCGCGGTCCCATCGACAGCCGCCGCAGCCCCATGCCCACCAGCAGCGGCGCCATCCGCGGGTCGCTCGCCATCTCGCCGCAGATCTCGACCTCGATGCCCTCCTTCTCCGCCGCGTCGAGGACGAAGCGCATCATGCGCAGGATGGCGGGGTGCAACGGCTGGTAGAGGTCGGCGACGTGCTCGTTGTTGCGGTCGACCGCCATCGCGTACTGGATCAGGTCGTTGGTGCCGATGGCGAAGAAGTCAACCTCCTTGGCTAGCAGGTCGGCGGTCAGCGCCGCAGACGGCACCTCGATCATCACCCCCAGCTTGTAGTCGCGCTCGAACGGCAGGCCGTCGGCCTCGAGCTCGGCGGCGACCTCGGCGGCGAAGGCGCGGAAGCGGCGCACCTCGTCGAGGGTCGAGATCATCGGCAGCAGCACCCACAGGTCGCCGTAGAGGCCGGCGCGGAAGAGGCCGCGGAGCTGGGTGCGGAAGACCTCCGGGCGGGCCAGCGTCAGGCGGATGCCGCGCAGGCCGAGCACCGGGTTCTCCTCGTAGGTGTGCATCACCTCGCGCGCCAGCTTGCGGCCGCCGAGGTCGTAGGTGCGGATCACCGCCGGGTAGGGGGCGGCGACCTCGACGACGCGGCGGTAGAGCGCCAGGTGCTCGTCCTCGCCGGGCATCGCCGGGCTGCGCTCGATGTAAAGGAACTCGCTGCGGTAGAGGCCGATGCCGGCGGCGCCGAAGCGCACCGCGTCGTCCAGCTCCTCCTCGAGGTCGATGTTGGCCATCAGCGACACCTGGACGCCGTCGCGGGTGCAGGCGGCGAGCTCGCTGGTGGCCAGCATCTCGGCCTCGCGCTGCACCAGGCCGGCGCGGCGGGCGCGGTACTCGGCGAGCACCTCCGGCGTCGGGTGCAGGATGACGTCGCCGGTGCCGCCGTCGACGATCACCGGGTCGTTATCGGTGAGCTGCGAGGTGATGCCCTCGAGCCCGGCGACCAGCGGCACGTTGAGCGAGCGCGCGATGATCGTCGTGTGCGAGGTGCGGCCGCCGCCCTCCAGGGCGAAGCCGCGCACCCCCTGGCGGCCGAGGTGCACCGTCTCCGACGGCGTCAGGTCGTCGGCGACGACGATGACGTCGCCCTCGATCTCCGACAGCTCGTGGGCGGCGACGCCGGCGAGCACGCGCAGCAGGTGGCGCGAGACGTCGCGCAGGTCCTCGTTGCGCTCGCGCAGGTACTCGTTGTCGATCTCCGCGAAGCGCGCCTCGAGCTCCTCGACGGTGCGGTGCACCGCCCATTCGGCGTTGACCTGCTCCTTGCGGATGCGCTCGAGCACGCGGCCGGAGAAGGCGGAGTCCTCGAGCAGCAGCAGGTGGGCCTCGAAGATGCCGGCCAGCTCGTCGCCGAGGTCGTGGTCGACCTGCTGGCGCAGGTGGGCGACCTCCTCGCGCGTGCGGCGCAGCGCCTCCTCGAAGCGCTCCACCTCGGCGCCGACGTCGGCGGCGGGGATCGGGAAGCGGTAGACCTCCACCACACGGGTCTGGATGGAGATCGAGCGGCCGATGGCGATGCCGTCGGCCACTCCGCGTCCGCGCAGCTGCTGCATGCTCGTCCCCACTCACGACTCCTCGTGAAACCGGTCGGCGACGAGGCGTTCCACCGCCTCCAGGGCTGCCTCTTCGTCCTCCCCTTCACAGCGCACGACGATCGACTCGCCCTGCCCGGCGGCGAGCAGGAGGATGCCGAGGATGCTCTTGGCGTCCACCTCGTCGCCGTCCTTGACCAGCGTCACCCGGCTGTCGAAGCCGGCCGCCGTCTGCACCAGCTTCGCAGCCGCCCGGGCGTGCAGGCCCAGCCGGTTGACGATCTCCACCTCACGCTCGGTCAACGGGTGCCGCCCCCCCTGTGGCCGGTGTCGTCCGCCGGTGGCCGCCGGCGCTACTTCTCGCAGGCGGCGAGCGCCGGCCGCTCGCCGGCGACGCGGATCGACTCGCGGCCCTTGTCCTGCAGCCACTCGGCGATCTCCGCCAGGCCCGCTGGCCGGCGGTTGCCGTTGCAGGCGAGCCGCATGACCATGGGGAGGTTCACCCCGCTGACCACTTCGACTTTACCAGCAACTCGAAAATGCAGTGCCAGATTGCACGGCGTGCCGCCGTAGGTGTCGGTGAGGACGAGGACCCCGTCCCCGCCCTCCACCTGCCGGATGCCCGCCTGGATCTTGCGCTCCGCGGTGTCGCAGTCGTCGTCCCAGCCGAGACAGACGGCGGCGAAGTGCTCCTGGCGGCCGGCGATCTTCTCCGCCGCCGCCAGCAGCTCGCGGGCGACCCCTCCGTGGGTCAGTATCAAGGTACCGATCATCCTGTTGTTCCCCAACCCCGATTCGATTGCGGCCCTCGCGAGGAGGGCCTTCATGATCTCAAATCCCGTGTTCCCAACGGATATTCCGCGGCATTGTACAGGTTCGCGGGCGCCGCGCGCGGCAGCCGGCGCTCAGCGATGGGCGTCGCGGTGGGTCAGACGCACCGGCCAGTCGGCCGCGTCGAGGCGCTTCTTGAGCTCCTCCCCCACCGCCACCGAGCGGTGGCGGCCGCCGGTGCAGCCCACCGCCACCGACAGGTAGCTGCGGTGCTCGCGCCGGTACTTGGGGAGCAGCCAGAGGAGGAGGTCGGTCAGGCGGTCGACGATCTCGCTGTACTCGGGGCGCGCCTCGAGGTAGTCGCGCACCTCGCGGTCGAGGCCGGTCTGCTCGCGCAGCCCGGGCTCGAAGTGCGGGTTGTCGAGGAAGCGGACGTCGAACATCAGGTCGCTGCCCGGCGGGATGCCGCGCTTGAAGCCGAAGGTGACGACGTTGACCACCATCGACGGCACGTCGCCCGGCAGGCGGGCGAACTGGTCGTAGACCGCCTTGCGCAGGTCGTGGACGGTCCAGTCGCTGGTGTCGAACACGGTGTCGGCGCTGCCGCGCAGCTCCTCCATGCGGTCGCGCTCGCGGCGGATGCCCTCGATCACCGAGCCCTCCGCCGCCAGGGGGTGCGGCCGCCGGGTCTCCGAGAAGCGGCGCACCAGCACCTCGTCGGAGGCGTCGAGGAAGAGCAGCGTGAACTCCACGCGCTCGCGGTCGAGGCGCCGCATCATGCCCGGGAAGGCCTCGGCGAAGCCCGGCACCCGCAGGTCGGCGACCACCGCGATGCGCCCGTCGCCGCCGGCCACCAATTCGAGCGGCCGCTCGAGGAACTGCGCGAGCAGCGGCAGCGGCAGGTTGTCGACGGTGTAGAAGCCGAGGTCCTCGAAGGCGTTGGCGACGACGCTCTTGCCCGAGCCGGACATGCCGGTGACCAGCACCAGCCGCGCCCGGTCGGCCGCCTCGTTCACCGCCGCATCCCCCACCGCCGCCTCGCTCACCGCCGCCTCGCCCGCTGCTTGCGGCGGGTGCGGTCGCGCTCCATCTGCTCCTGGAGCTTGCGGGTGAACTCGCGCGCCGAGTGGTGGCCCTGGAGCTTGAGGACGTGGTTGCGGGTGGCGATCTCGACGAGGATCGACAGGTTCCGCCCCAGCGCCACCGGCATCTTGATGTAGGGCACCGGCACCTCGAGGATCTTGTACAGGGTCTCGTCGAGGCCGAGGCGGTCGTAGGGGTAGCCCTCGCGCCAGTGCTCGAGCTCGATTACCAGGTCGAGCGACTTGCGCTCGCGCACCGCCGCCAGTCCGAACAGGTTCTGGACGTTGATGATGCCCAGGCCGCGCAGCTCCATGTGGTGGCGCAGCGACTCCTCGCAGAAGCCGATCAGGTCGTCGCTCGGGTAGCGCTTCACCGTCACCCGGTCGTCGGCCACCAGGCTGTGGCCGCGGGTGATCAGGTCGAGGGCGCACTCGCTCTTGCCGACGCCGCTCTCGCCGATGAGCAGCACGCCGAGGCCGTAGACGTCGAGGAAGACGCCGTGCACGAAGGTCGACGGCACCAGGTGCTCCTCGAGGAACCACGACAGGCGCTTGATGACCACCGACGACAGCGCCGTCGAGCACAGCAGCGGCACCTGGTGGCGGCGGCAGGCGTCGGCGAGGTCGGGCGGCGGCGCCAGCCCCTTGGTGACGACGAAGCAGGGCACCGGCCGGGTGGTGACCGTGTCGCAGCGCTCCTCGCGCTCCGCCGCCTCCAGGGTCGCGAGGTAGGCGATCTCGCTCTCGCCGACGATCTGCACGCGCCCGGCCTTGATGTACGGGTAGTAGCCGGCGAAGGCGAGGCCGGGCTTCTGCACCCGCGGGTGGAGCACCCGGTTGCCGAGCCGCTCGCCGCCGGCGTGTACCGACAGCTCGAGCTCGCCCAGCTCCTCGTCGCGCAGGAGCTGCTCGACGGTGACGTGCGGCGCCTCGCGTTCGGCCATGGTGTCCCGGGGGGCGGCGCCCCGCCTAGCTCCCTTCGCGCTGCAGGAAGGCGTAGATCTCGTCGCGGTCGTTCATCGCCACGGTGCGCTCGACGTGGCGGTCGGCCTTGACCCAGCGGGAGATCGAGGCCAGCACCTGCAGGTGCACCGCCGGCGCGTCCTGCGGCGAGACGACGAGGAAGAACAGGCGCACCGGCTTGCCGTCGACGGCGCCGTAGTCGACCGGCCGCTGCTTGAGGCCGACGGCGAGGATCGCCCGCTCCAGCCCCTTCATCTTGCAGTGCGGGATGGCGACGCCGGAGCCGATGCCGGTCGAGCCGAGCTGCTCGCGCTCCTGGAGCTTGTCGTAGAGCCGCTCGGCGTCGTCGACCAGCCCGTGGTCGGCGAGGCGCGCGGCGAAGGCCCGCAGCACCCCTTCCACGTCCTCGCCGGGGAGATCGGGGAAGATGAGCTGCGGGTCGGTGAGGGACCCGAGGTTCATGGGGCGTCCACGGAGGGGCCTATGCCTCCGGGACGATCAGGCCGTAGTTGGAGTCCTTGCGCTTGTAGAGGACGCTCACCCTGTCGTTGGCGGCGTCGCGGAAGACCAGGAAGTCGTTCCTCGAGCCGTCGAGCTGGAGCGCCGCCTCCTCCAGCCCCATCGGCTTGATCTCGATCTGGGTGCTCTTGATGATGCGCGGCTCGCGCCCCTCGCCGAGGCTGCCGCGCTCGACCACGTTCATCGGCCAGCTCGGCGCCGTGTAGCCGTTGACCCGGGCGCCGGCGCGGCGCTTGCGGCCGGTGATCTTCTTGTGCGCCCGCCGCGCCTGCTTCTCGGCCTTGTCGACCGCGGCGTTGACGGCGTCGAACATGTCGCCGTTGGCGACCTCCTCGGTGGCCTGCAGCACCCCTAGCTTGTGGGCGACGTGGAGGTCGGCGATGTGCCGGTGCTTCTCCTCCGCCAGGGTGACGCGGATCTCGATCGGCTCCTCCAGGAACTTGGTCACCTTGGCGAGCTTGTCCAGGGTGAGCTGGCGCATCCGGTCGTCGATCTGGTAGCTGCGTCCCACGTAGTCGATGTTCATACGAGGCCTTTCTCCGCTTGGAAGACTCCCTAGAAGATCTTCTTCCGGTCGGTGGAAGACGGGATGTTGAGCTCGTCGCGGTACTTGGCGACGGTACGGCGCGCGATCTGGATCCCCTCGCGGTTGAGGATGCGCATCAGCTCGCTGTCCGACAGCGGCTTCTTCGGGTTCTCCGCCTCGATCAGCTTCTCGATCTTGCGCTTCACCGTCAGCGACGAGATGTTGTCGCCGTACTCGCGGTCGATCCCGCTGTGGAAGAAGAACTTCATCGGGAACACACCGCGCGGCGTGTGGATGTACTTGTTGGAGACGACACGGCTGACCGTCGACTCGTGCATCTCGATGTCCTCGGCGACGTCGCGCAGCACCATCGGGCGCAGCCGCTCGATGCCCTGGTCGAGGAACTCGCGCTGCTGCTTGACGATCGAGTTGGCCACCTTGTAGATGGTGCGCTGGCGCTGGTCGAGGCTCTTGATCAGCCACACCGCGGAGCGGATCTTCTCCTTGATGAACTGCTGCGCCTCGGCCTGCTTGCCCTCGCTCTTCATCTTCTGCAGCATGCGGCGGTAGGCGCGCGAGACGCGCAGGCGCGGCATGCCGTCGTCGTTGAGCTGGATGACGTAGTCGCCGGAGACGCGGCGCACGTAGACGTCGGGCTCGATGTAGACGGCGCGCTCGCAGTCGAAGCCGCGGCCGGGGCGGGTGTCGAAGGTCTTGATCAGCTCGACCACCGGCTCGAGCTCGCCGAGGCTCACCCCGACCTTCTTGGCGATGGTCGGGAACTGGCGGCGCAGGAAGAGGTCCCAGTGGTCCGCGAGGACGGCGAGGGCGAGGCGCTCCTGCTCGCTGGCGCCGCCGCCGTTCGACTCCGCGCTCTCCGCCTCGCGCACGGCGACGGCGTGGCGGAGCTGCGCCAGCAGGCTCTCGCGCAGGTCCGACCAGCCGATGCCGGGCGGGTCGAAGCTGCGCACCATGGCGAGCGCCGCGGCCACTTCGTCGTCGCCGTAGGGCTCGCCGGCACCGTCGCCGTCCTCGCCGTAGCGGCCGAGCTCGGCGATCTCCTCGGCGGTGGCGACCAGGAAGCCGTCCGGGTTGAGGTTGCCGATCACCAGCTCGCCGATTTCGCGCAGGCGGTCCGGGATGTCGGCCATGTGGAGCTGCCACAGCAGGTGGTCGTAGAGGTCGGCCTGGCGCGACAGGGTGTTCTCGATCGGCGGGCTCTCGCGCACCTCGTTCATCGACGCGTAGCCGGAGGACTCCCAGTAGTCGCCGAAGTAGTCCTCGAGGTCGATGTTGTCCATCGACTCCTCGTGGTCGATCTCGTCGTCCGCCTTTTCCTTCTCGTCCTTGTCCGCCTGCTCTTCCTTCTGCTCGGGGGTGAGCTCGTCCTCGGCGATCTCGCGCTGGTCTTCGAGGACAGGGTTCTCCACCAGCTCCTGGGTGAGCAGGTGATCGAGCTCCATGCGCGTCATCTGCAGCAGCTTGATCGCCTGCTGCAGCGACGGCGTCATCACCAGCTTCTGGGTGAGCTTGAGGGAGAGTTTCTGCTCGAGGGCCATTACGACGTTCCTGACTGCCTTTCCGGGCTACCCGGGTTACAGGCTGAACTCTTCACCGAGGTAGATCTTCCTCACCTGGGGGTCGCTGGAGAGCTCGGGTGGGGTGCC
Source organism: uncultured Thermoanaerobaculia bacterium (assembly GCA_964557755.1). Lineage (GTDB taxonomy): Bacteria > Acidobacteriota > Thermoanaerobaculia > Multivoradales > JBCCEF01 > CAZLBJ01. The sequence goes on along the minus strand of CAZLBJ010000511.1, from coordinate 1,421 downwards.
GGCGCGGAGGATCTCACCGTTGTTGATGATATAGGCGCGATCGGTTATTTTCAATGTTTCCCGCACGTTATGGTCCGTGATCAGGACCCCGATCCCCATGCTCTTCAAGCGCCGGATGATCCCCTGGATGTCCAGCACGGCGATCGGGTCGATGCCCGCGAAGGGCTCGTCCAAGAGGATATACCAGGGATCGATGACCAGCGCGCGGGCGATCTCGACGCGGCGGCGCTCGCCGCCGGACAGCGCGTAGCCCGGGTTCTTGCGCACCTTCGCCAGGCCGAACTCCTGGACCAGCTGCTCGACCCGGCGCTCCTGCTCGGCGTGCGACAGGTCGAGGGTCTCGAAGATGGAGCGGAGGTTGTCCTCCACCGACATCTTGCGGAACACCGACGGCTCCTGCGGCAGGTACGAGATGCCGCGCTGCGCGCGCAGGTACATCGGCAGCTCGGTGATCTCGTCGTCGCCCAGGATGACGCGGCCTGCGTCGGGTGGGGTCAATCCCACAACCATGTAGAAGGTCGTCGTCTTCCCGGCGCCGTTGGGGCCGAGCAGGCCCACGACCTCGCCGGGCTCGACCTCGAGCGAGACGTCCTTGACCACCGCGCGGCCGCGGTACGTCTTGCGCAGGTTGCGGGCCGCCAGCACGTGGTGGCCGTTGCTCGTCGGGTCGCTCATCGGGGGCCGTTTCAGCTCGCGCCGCCCTCGCCCACCACCCGCGCCTTGCCGGTGTCGAGGTCGTAGACCACGCGCCCGCCCTGCACCTGGGCGCCGTCGCTCTTGCGGAGGGTGACCGGGTCGCCGGTCATGGTGACGGTGCGCGTGGAAAGATCGTACACCGCGCGTTCGCCGCGGGCGGAGTTGCCGGCGGCGCGGTCGTCGAGCCGGGCGTCGCCGACGCAGGTCAGCCGCTCGGCCTCGCCGCTGTCGGTGAGCTCCACCTCGAGGCGGCGGCACTGCAGCGCCTGGCGGCCCTGCTCGGCGCGTACGTTGCCCTCGTAGTGGAGCACCTCGCTCGGCTTGCGGTAGGTCAGCGTGTTGCCGGTGACCTCGACCGGAGCGCGCTCGGCGGCGCCGTCGCCGGCCGGCGCCGCGCCGCCGTCCCGGGCCGGCGCCGGGATCCACACCGTGCGCACGCCGCCGCTGGCGGTCAGCGTCTGGTCGGCGCCCTCCTGGTCGGCGCGCACGGCGTCGGCCAGCAGCAGGTTCTCGCCGCGCCAAGCGCGCACCTCGCCGCGGAACAGGGCGGACCTCGGCTGGTCGCGCCAGAACGCTTCCTCGGATTCGACACGCACGGGACCCTCTCCTTCCGCAAGAGGCGTGCCATCGAGGCCCACGCTCTCGGCGTCGCGGGCCAGGGCGCGCACGCCGCCCTCGGCGTGCAGGATGCCGGCGTCGCGTTCGTAGGTCACCTGCGGCGCGCG
>CAZLBJ010000510.1:0-4432 GCA_964557755.1 uncultured Thermoanaerobaculia bacterium | reverse complement strand
GGCCGCGGTCGGGGCCCCGGTCGCCGGCTCGGCGGCGACCACCCAGGCCACCAGCCGCACGTCGCCCGGGCGCTGCGCCTCGCCCTGGTACGGCATCACCACCGCCTCGGCAACCCCGGGGCAGGAGCGGAGCAGGTTCTCGATCTCCCCGGGCTCGACGCGGAAGCCCCGGACCTTGACCTGGGTGTCGATGCGGCCGGCGAAGTCGAGCTGGCCGTCGGCCAGCCACCGCGCCAGGTCGCCGGTGCGGTAGACCCTGGCGCCGGCGGCCGCGCTCCACGGGTCGGCGACGAAGCGCAAGGCAGTGAGCCGGGCGTCGCGGAGGTAGCCGCGCGCCAGGCCGCGGCCGGCCAGCCAGAGCTCGCCCGGCACCCCTGCCGGCTGCAGCCGGCCGCGGGCGTCGACCACCCGCGCTTGGCCGCCCGCCACCGACCGGCCGATCGGCGCCGGACGCCACCCCCACGCCTCGCGCACCGGCGCGGCAAGCTCGGCGAAGGTGGCGACGATCGTCGCCTCGGTCGGGCCATAGGTGTTGTGGAGGACGACGCCGGGCGCCAGCCGCCCCCAGGCGGCCACCGCCTCCGGGCGCGCCGTCTCGCCGCCGATGATCACCTGGCGCAGCGACTTGGGCAGCCGGGCGGCGCCCTCGCCGAGCGCCGTCACCAGCTCGTGCCAGTAGGCGGTCGGCAGGTCGAGCAGCGTGATGCGCGCCGCGCGGCAGCTCTCCAGAAAGCGCCGCGGCGTCGCCAGCATGGCGTCGTCGCGCAGCACCAGGGTGGCGCCGCGGACGAGCGCCGGCCAGATCTCCTCGGCGCTGGCGTCGAAGCTCACCGACGCGAACTGCAGCGAGCGGTCGGCGGCGGTGACGCCGTCGCGCGCCGCCGCCGCCGCGGTGTAGGCGGCCACCGCGCGGTGCGGCACGCCGACCCCCTTGGGGCGGCCGGTCGAGCCGGAGGTGTAGATGACGTACGCGAGGTGCTCCGGCTGGACGCCGCCGCCGCGGACGTCCGCGAGCCGCGGCGGCGGCCCGGCGGCCCCGGTCTCCGCCACCTCGACGCAGCGCCGGCCGCCGCCGGCGAGCACCGGCAGCTCCGCCGCCAGCGCCCGGCGGGTGACGACGACGCCGGCGCCGGAGTCCTCCAGCATCAGGGCCAGGCGCTCCGCCGGGTAGGCGGGGTCGAGCGGCAGGTAGGCGCCGCCGGCGGCGAGGACGGCGAGCAGCGCCACCACCTGCTCCGGCGAGCGCTCGAGGCACAGCCCCACCGGCGCGTCGGGGCCGACGCCGAGCGCCGCCAGCTCGCCGGCCAGCGCCGCGGCGCGCGCCGCCAGCTCGCCGTAGGTCAGGCGGCGGCCGCCGTCGAGGCTCTCCACCGCCGACGCTTCGGGCGCCGCCGCGGCGCGCGCGAAGACCGCCTCGTGGAGCAGCGCCGGCGCCGCCGCCGGTGCCCCCGCGCCCCACTCGGCGACGAGCTGCCGGCGCTCGGCGGCGGAGAGCAGCGGCAGCTCCGCCAGCGGCCGCTCCGGCGCGGCGACCGCCGCCTCCAGCAGCCGCAGGTACCGCTCCAGCAGCGCCTCGGCCGTGCTCTCGTCGAACAGGTCTGCGCAGTACTGGAGCTCGAGGCGGAGGCCGCCGTCGCGCTCCATGGCCCACAGCTCGAGCTCGAAGTTGACGTGGCGGGCGCGCGGCGGCAGCACCCGCCAGCCGAGCCCCGGCATCTCGACCGAGGGCGGCAGGTTCTGCAACACCAGGAAGACCTGGAACAGCGGCGGCCGCGACAGGTCGCGCTCGAGGTCCAAGGCGTCGAGGATCAGCTCGAGCGGCAGGTCCTGGTGGGCGTAGGCGTGCTGCGTGGTCTCGTGCACCCGCGCCAGCGCCGCGGCGAACGACGGCCGCCCGGAGAGGTCGGTGCGCAGCGGCAGGTTGTTGAGGAAGAAGCCGACGACGCTTTCGAGCTCGCGCCGGGTGCGGCCGGCGATGACGGTGCCGACCGCGAAGTCGTCCTGGCCGGCGGTGCGCGCCAGCAGGGCGTGGAAGCCGGCGAGGAGCGCCATGAACAGGGTGCCGCCGGCGCGCCGCGCGGCCGCTTCCAGGGCGGCGGCGAGGCGCGGCGGCACGGCGCGGCCGACGCCGCCGCCGCGGTGGCTCTGCACCGCCGGCCGCGGCTGGTCGGTGGGCAGCTCGAGCACCGGCGTACCGGCCAGTGCCCGGCGCCAGCCGTCGAGATGGCGCGCCAGCACCGCGCCGCGCAGCCAGCGGCGCTGCCAGATCGCGAAGTCGGCGTACTGCACCGGCGGCGGCGCCAGATCCGCCGGCAAGCCGGAGGTCTTCGCGGCATAGAGCGCCGCCAGCTCGCGCTGCAGCAGACGCGTCGACCAGCCGTCGGAGACGATGTGGTGCTGGGTGAGGACCAGCAGGTGGACGTTCGTCGCACGGCGCGGCATGCGCAGCAGGAACGCGCGCAGCAGCGGCCCGCGGGCGAGGTCGAAAGGCGCCGCCGTCTCGCGGCGCACCAGCCGGTCGCGCTCGGCGCCGCCGGCGGCGGCCGGCAGCGCGGCGAGGTCGAGGTACGGCACGGCCAGTGGCGCCGGCGACAGCACCACCTGCACCGGCTCGTCACCGCGCTGGCGGAAGACCGTGCGCAGCGACTCGTGGCGCGCCACCACGCCGGCCAGCGCGCCGGCGAAGGCGGACACGTCGAGGTCGCCGGTGATCTCCACCGCCGAGGTCATGTTGAAGGCCGGGTTGCCGGGCTCCAGGCGGTCGAGGAACCACAGCCGCTGCTGGGCGAACGACAGCGGCGCCTCGGGCCCGCGCGCCGCGGGGACCAGCGGCGGCGCCGGCGCGGCGGGGGCGGCGGGCTCCGCGGCCGGGTCCCGCCCTTCTAAGGGCTCCGGGCTCCGCGGAGCGGAGCGGGCGTCCGCCGCCAGCCGCCGCGCCAGCCCGGCCACCGTCGGCTCGTCGAAGACGGCGCGCAGCGGCAGGTCGACGGCGAAGCGCTCGCGGATGCGCGAGACGAGACGGGTGGCGAGCAGCGAGTGGCCGCCGAGGTCGAAGAAGCTCGCCTCGACGCCGGCCGCCGCCGCCGGCTCCCCCAGCACCTCGGCGAAGAGGGCGGAGAGCACGCCCTCCGCCTCGTTGCGCGGCGCCACCGCCGGCCCGCCGCCGGCGGCCTCGAAGCCCGGCTCGGGCAGCGCCGCGCGGTCCACCTTGCCGGTCGCCGTCAGCGGCAGCGCGTCGAGCGTCACGAAGGCGGACGGCAGCATGTACTCCGGCAGGCGCTCGGCGAGGAACGCCTTCAGCTCGGCGGCCGCCGGCGCGTCGCCGTCCACCGGCACCACGTAGGCCGCCAGCCGGCGGGTGGCGCCGTCGGGGAGGTCGACCACCGCCGCCGCGTCCAGCCGCGGGTGGGCGCGCAGCGCCGCCTCCACCTCGCCGAGCTCGATGCGGAAGCCGCGCACCTTGACCTGGCGGTCGGCGCGGCCGGCGAACTCCAGCGCGCCGTCCGGCCGCCAGCGCGCGAGGTCGCCGCTCTTGTACAGGCGCGCCCCCGGCTCGGCGGCGAACGGGTCGGGCACGAAGGCCGCCGCGGTGCGCGCCGGCCGCCCCAGGTAGCCGCGGGCGACGCAGGCGCCGCCGAGGTGGAGCTCGCCCGGCACGCCGGCGGGTACCGGCTCGCCGCCGCGGTCTAGCAGGTGGACACGCGCCTTGGCGGTGGGGCGGCCGATCGGCAGCACGCGGTCCCCGTCCCGCGGCGGGCAGGTCCACGAGGTCACCGAGATGGTCGCCTCGGTGGGGCCGTAGCGGTTGAGCAAGCGCACTTCCGGGCCGGAGCCGTTGCCGCCGCCGAGGCGGGCGTGGAAGCGCCGCGGCAGGTCGGCCGGCACCGTCTCCCCGCCGGTGATCACCGTGTGCAGCGAGGGGAGCGCCTCGAACCCGGGCTGCTCGAGCAGCGCCTCGAGCAGCGTCGGCGGGAACGACGCCTGGGTGACGCCGGCGCCGCCGATCCGCCGCACCAGGTACTCCGGGTCCTGCTGGCCGCCGGGCCGCGCCATCACCACCCGGCCGCCGGCGACCAGAGGCCCGAAGATCTCCAGCACCGAGACGTCGAAGCCGATCGTCGTCTTGTGCAGGAAGGCGTCGTCCTCGCTGAAATCCGCGGCGGCGGCGTAGCGCAGGCGGTTGCCGAGCGCGCGGTGGTCGACGGCGACGCCCTTCGGCGTGCCGGTCGAGCCGCTGGTGTAGAGGACGTAGGCGGTGGCGGCCGCCAGCGCCCTTCGAGACGCCCGCTCCGCGGGCTCCTCAGGGCCGGGCGGTGGCGGGAACGAGCCGGCTTCGTCGAGGAGAACCACTCGTACCCCGCCGGCGTTGACGGCGAACGGCAAGCGGGCCGCCGCGGCGGCGGTGGCGAGCACCAGGCGCAGGCCGGCGTCC
>CAZLBJ010000509.1:0-9668 GCA_964557755.1 uncultured Thermoanaerobaculia bacterium | reverse complement strand
AAGGTGGCGGATATCACGCTCGCCGACTGGGGCCGCAAGGAAATCGTCCTGGCGGAAAAAGAAATGCCGGGGCTGATGGCGCTGCGTGAAGAGTACGGCAGCAGCAAGCCGCTGAAGGGCCAGCGCGTGATGGGTTCGCTGCACATGACGGTGCAGACCGCAGTCCTCATCGAGACCCTCGACGCCCTCGGCGCCGACGTGCGCTGGGTGTCGTGCAACATCTTCTCGACCCAGGACCCGGCGGCCGCCGCCGTGGTGGTGGGCCGCCCGGAGACCGGCGGCACGCCGGAGGACCCGCGCGGCATCCCGGTGTACGCCTGGAAGGGCGAGACGCTGGAGGAGTACTGGTGGTGCACCGAGCAGGCGCTGACGTGGCCCGACGGCGGCGGCCCCGACCTGATCGTCGACGACGGCGGCGACGCCACGCTGCTGGTGCACAAGGGCGTCGAGTACGAGAAGGCCGGCGCCGTGCCCGCCTACGACCCGGCCACCGAACCGCGCGAGTGGGGCGTCATCCTCGACCTGCTGCGCCGCGAGCTGGAGCGCGACCCCGAGCGCTGGCAGCGCACCGCCGAGCGCATCCGCGGCGTCTCCGAGGAGACCACCACCGGCGTCAACCGCCTCTACCGCATGATGAAGGACGGCACGCTGCTGTTCCCGGCGATCAACGTCAACGACTCGGTCACCAAGTCGAAGTTCGACAACGTCTACGGCTGCCGCCACTCGCTGATCGACGGCCTGAACCGCGCCAGCGACGTCATGCTCGGCGGCAAGACGGCGGTCGTCTGCGGCTTCGGCGAGGTGGGCAAGGGCTCGGCGCAGGCGCTGCGCGGCCAGGGCTGCCGCGTCATCGTCACCGAGATCGACCCGATCTGCGCTCTGCAGGCGGTGATGGAGGGCTACGAGGTGAAGAGCCTCGACAGCGTGATCGAGCGCGCCGACGTGGTGATCACCGCCACCGGCAACAAGGACGTCCTCACCGTCGACCACATGCGGCGCATGAAGGACAAGGCCATCGTCGGCAACATCGGCCACTTCGACAACGAGATCGACATGGCTGGCCTGGAGAAGCTCGAGGGCGTCGTCAAGCAGGAGATGAAGCCGCAGTACCACGAGTGGACCTTCCCGGACGGCCACTCGATCCTGGTGCTCGCCGAAGGCCGCCTGCTCAACCTCGGCTGCGCCACCGGCCATCCGAGCTTCGTGATGTCGGCCTCGTTCACCAACCAGGTGCTCGCCCAGATGGAGCTGTGGCAGCACCCGGAGCGCTACGGCAAGGAGGTCTACGTGCTGCCCAAGGCGCTCGACGAGGAGGTGGCGCGCCTGCACCTCGCGCAGCTCGGCGTCGAGCTCACCGAGCTCAGCCCGGAGCAGGCCGACTACATCGGCGTGCCGCTCGACGGGCCGTACAAGCCGGACCACTACCGCTACTGAGGCGCCGCCATCACGGTTCTCCACGCCCCGTGCCGGTAGGCGGCACGGGGCGTTTCTCCGTTCCCTGGTGCAGAATAGGCGCTCCGAGCGCCACGTTGTGACCGGCAGGAACCCGGCCGATGCATCCCCCCGACCTACAGACCCCGCCCCGCGACCGCCTCGGACGGCACCTGCGCGACCTGCGCGTGTCGGTGACCGACCGCTGCAACTTCCGTTGCCGCTACTGCATGCCGCGAGAAGTGTTCGGGCCGGAGTTCGCGTTCCTGCCGCGGCGGGAGATCCTCAGCTACGAGGAGATCGCCCGCCTCGCCCGCCTCTGCCACCGCCTCGGCCTGCGCAAGGTGCGCCTGACCGGCGGCGAGCCGCTGCTGCGCCGCGACCTGCCGGTGCTGGTCGAGATGCTGGCGGCGCTGCCGGACGTCGAGCTGGCGCTGACCACCAACGGGTCGCTCCTGCCGCGGCGCGCCGCGGAGCTGGCCGCCGCCGGGCTCGACCGCGTCACCGTCTCCCTCGACTCGCTGGACGAGGCGGTGTTCCGGCGCATGAACGACGCCGACTTCCCCGTCTCGCGCGTGCTCGAGGGGATCGACGTGGCGCTCGCGGCCGGGCTGGCGCCGGTGAAGGTGAACGCGGTGGTGCATCGCGGGGTCAACGACCACACGCTGGTCGACCTGGCGCGGCACTTCCGCGGCACCGGCGTCGTCGTCCGCTTCATCGAGTACATGGACGTCGGCACGACGAACGGCTGGCGCATGGACGACGTGGTGCCGGCGGCGGAGATCGTCGCCCGGCTCGACCGCGAGCTGCCGCTCGAGCCGCTGCCGGAGCGCTACCCGGGCGAAGTGGCGAGGCGCTACCGCTACGCGGACGGCTCCGGCGAGGTCGGCGTCATCGCCTCGGTGACGCAGCCGTTCTGCGGCGCCTGCACGCGGGCGCGGCTGTCGGCGGAGGGCAAGCTGTACACGTGCCTGTTCGCGACGGCGGGCACCGACCTGCGGGCGGCGCTACGCGGCGGCGCCACCGACGAGGAGCTGCTGCGGCTGCTCGCCGGGGTGTGGGGCGCGCGGGAGGACCGCTACTCCGAGGTGCGCACGGCAGCGACGGCGGGGGCGCCGAAGGTCGAGATGTCGTACATCGGGGGGTAGGGCGGCCGAGGGTGCCGGGGACGGGCCGGGGGCGGGTGCCCCTCGGGCGGGGAGCACCGGCTTGCCGGGGACGGGCCGGGGGCGGGGCTCCTGCCTGGGGAACAGCGCGCTACGAGGAGGACTCCGGCCGGGGGCGCGCTTCGGCTTCCGCGCGCCGCCACCGCCCGAGGTCTCCGGAGATCCTTGCCCTTGGCGCGCTCCAGACGTCCCCAGCCAGGAGCCCCGCCCCCGGCCCTCGCCGTTCGCCTTGGGCCCCACCGGCCACTTCCTCGGGTAGGCTTGGTGGATGAGCTTCGAACGTCACTTGCGCCGATCCCTTCCGCTCCTGGTCCTCTGCCTGTTCGCCCTCCTTGCCGCCTGTGTTCGTTCCGGAGACGGGGCGGGCTCGGTGCCCGGCGACGAGGCTTCCGAAGGTCTTCCTGCTGCCGGTCTTTCCGTGGAGCAGCATGATCCACCGGCCCTGGAAGGGGCGATGGCGCCGGAGCTTTCTCTCGCTTCGGAAGGTGGCGCCTGGATGTCGTGGCTGGAGCGGGTGGGGGAGGGGCATCGGTTGCGGGTGGCGCGGTTCGATGGGAGTGAGTGGACCAATGCGGTGACGGTGGCGGCGGGGCCTGACTTCTTCGCCAACTGGGCGGACGTGCCCTCGGTGGTCGAAGGCGAGGACGGCGAGCTGCTGGCGCACTGGCTGGCGAAGATCGGCGAGGGGACGTACGCCTACGGGGTGTTCCTGGCGCGCTCGACCGACGGCGGCGCCACCTGGCGGGAGCTGGGGACGCTGCACGACGACCGCTCGGCCACCGAGCACGGGTTCGCGTCGCTGCTGCCGCGGCCGGGGGGCGGCTTCGAGGCGTTCTGGCTCGACGGACGGGCGATGGCCTCGGGCGGCGCCATGGCGATGCGCGCGGCGCGGGTGGTGGACGGCGCGGTGCGGCACGATCGGGTGCTCGACGACCGCGTCTGCGAGTGCTGCCAGACCTCCGCCGCCCGTAGCGGCGACGGCACGCTGGTGGTCTACCGCGACCGCTCCGAGGGCGAGGTCCGCGACGTCGCAGTCGTGCGCGCCGACGCCGGCCTGTCCGCGCCTCGCCTGGTCGCCGAGGACGGCTGGCACATCGCCGGCTGCCCGGTGAACGGGCCGGCGGTGGCGGCGGACGGTGGGCGGGTGGCGGTGGCGTGGTTCACCGCCGGCGACGACCGGCCGCGCGTCCAGGCGGCGGTGTCCGACGACGGCGGGGCGCGCCTGTCGCCGCCCGTCGCGATCGACGGCGACGGCCCCCTCGGGCGCGTCGACGTCGCCCTCCTCCCGGACGGCGACGCCGTCGTCTCGTGGCTGGGTGGCGACGGCGGCGTGTGGCTGCGCCGGGTGGCGGCGGACGGCCGCCTCGGGCCGCCGGTGCGCGCCGCCGCCACCTCCACCGAGCGCGCCAGCGGCTTCCCGCGCCTGGCGGCGGCCGACGGCGTGCTCCACCTCGCCTGGACCGAGCCGGCTGCCGGCGTCGGCGGCCGGGTGCGCTTCGCCACCGTCGCGGCCGCGCGGGTGCCGGCGCCCGGGGCGCCATGACGGTACGCCGCGACCCGCGCATCCGGGCCCTCCACCGGGTGCTGCGGGCGCGGCCGGCGCGCACCGCGCCACGGCGGCCGGAGCACCGCGAGGCCGGGGTGGCGCTGGTGCTGCGCACCGGCGACGAGCTCGAGCTGCTGCTCATCGAGCGCGTCGAACGCGCCGGCGACCCGTGGTCGGGCCACATGGCGCTGCCGGGCGGCATGCGCGAGGCGGCGGACCCGGACCTCTTGACCACCGCCTGCCGCGAGACGCGCGAGGAGGTCGGCGTCGAGCTGGTGCCGGAGGAGGCCCTGCTCGGCCGCCTCGACGACCTCGCGCCGTCGAGCCCGCGGCTGCCACCGCTGGTCATCTCGCCGTGGGTCGCCGCGGTGCCGGCCGGTACCGCCCTGGTGCCCGACCCGCGCGAGGTGGCCGAGGCCCTGTGGGTGCCGCTCTCCGAGCTGCGCGACCCGGCGGCGCGTATCGAGACGCTGCTCGAGCTCGACGGCGACCAGCTCCGCTTCCCGGCCATCGGCTACCGCGGCTACGAGATCTGGGGCCTCACCTTCCGCATCCTCGAGCAGTTCTTCGACCTCGCCGACGAGGCCTGGTGAGCCGGCGCCGCGGCGCTTTGTGTTCGTGAATGGATTCTGAGACAATCGGCCCGCGCCGCCGCGCCCCGATCCACTCCGATCCACCCCCCGCGACGTACGTCCCCAATCCCCGCGAGCCTGGAGCGAGCATGCCGTCATCCCTGCGAGAACCGAGCACCGAAGGCCACGTCCTGGTGACCGGCTCCCTCGCCTTCGACCAGATCATGGACTTCCCCGGCTTCTTCAAGGACCACATCCTGCCGGAGAAGATCCACATGATCTCGATCTCCTTCCTGGTCAGCGACTTCCGCAAGCAGCACGGCGGCTGTTCGGGCAACATCGCCTACACCCTGGGGCTCCTGGGCGAGCGGCCGCGCATCCTCGCCACCGCCGGCAGCGACTTCGCCGACTACCGCGCGCGGCTGGTGCGCAAGGGGGTCGACGTCGGCGACGTGCGGGTGGTGGACGACGAGGTCACCGCCACCTGCTTCATCACCACCGACAAGGCCGACAACCAGATCACCGGCTTCTACGTCGGCGCCATGAAACGCGCCCGCGACCTGTCGCTGGCCGACGCCGTGCGCGCCCGCCAGCCGGCGCTCGGCGTGGTGGCGCCGGACGACCCGGAGGCGATGATGCGCCACTGCGAGGAGGCGCGGCGGGTCGGGCTGCCGGTCGTCTTCGACCCCTCGTTCCAGGTCATCGCCATGGACGGCGACGCGCTGGCCGAGGCTGCCCGCGGTGCCAAAGCGGTGATCGTCAACGACTACGAGCTCGCCGTCTTCCAGGAGAAGACCGGCCTCGGCCTCGACGGCCTGCTCGAGCTCGCCGGCTTCTGGGTGGTGACCTACGGCGAGGAGGGCAGCGTGGTCCACCTGCCCGGCGGCGAGCAGGTGAAGATCCCCGCCGCCAAGGCCGCCGAGGTGGTCGACCCCACCGGCGCCGGCGACGCCTACCGCGGCGGCTTCGTGGCCGGCCTGATGCGCGGCGCCGACCTGGCGGTGTGCGGCCGCATGGGCTCGGTGGCCGCGGTGTACGCGGTGGAGAGCTACGGCACCCAGTCCCACGGCTACACGCGCCAGGAGTTCTGGCACCGCTTCGACGAGAACTTCTCGTCCTGACGGGCGATCCGGCGGCGGCGGCCCACAGTTGGCACGGATCTTTCAATCTGCTCTGGCGGCTACCCCGGACAAGCTGCCGCGGGACACCCGCGAACGCCAGGACCGGACAACGATCGAAGGAAGGAGACCGTCATGAGCAAGCTGAAGAGGTTCGCCGGAGTCGCGCTGTCGGCGCTGCTGCTGTTCGGTTTTGCCGCCTGCACCATCGAGCAGGAGGAGGAGGGCAACCTGCCGGAGTACGAGATCGAGCAGACCGAGGAAGGCAACCTGCCCGAGTACGACGTGGACGCCGCCGACATCGAGATCGGCACCGAGGAGAAGACCATCACCGTCCCGGACATCGACATCGAACCGAGCGAGGAGGACCAGGAAGACGACGGCATGGACTAGGGCACGGAGGACGGCGGCCAGCCGTGACCTGCGCACGGCGGGCCGACGGCTCGCCACGCCTGAGGTTCTCCGGGCCACCTGCGGGTGGCCTTTTTTCTTCTCGCGCCGGGTGAAGCGCTGAATCGCGCCGGGCCGTAGTAGCCTCTGCGCGTGACCGAACCCGCGACGCGCCCGGACCCTCGCTCCGCCTATCCGCGCCCCCGCCGCCCCGTCGTCGAGCTCCACCGGCACCTCGACGGCAACGTGCGCACCGCCACCGTCCTCGACCTCGCCCGCCGCCATGGCATCGCGCTGCCGGCGGACAGCGTCGAGGCGCTGGCGCCGCACGTCCAGATCACCTCGCCTACGCCCACCCTGCTCGACTTCCTGGGCAAGTTCCGCTGGCTGCAAGCGGTGATGGCCGACCTCGACGCGGTGCGCCGCATCGTGCGCGAGAACCTCGAGGACGCGGTGGCCGAGGGCATCGACTACGTCGAGCTGCGGTTCTCGCCCTGCTTCATGGCCGAGGCGCACGGCCTCGACCCCGACGCCGTCGCCGAGGCGGCCTGCGACGCCCTGGAGGAGGGACTGGCGGAGCTGCCCGTGCGCGCCAAGCTGATCGGCATCATCTCCCGCACCTACGGCCCCGAGGCGGGATGGAGAGAGCTGGAGGCGGCGCTGCGCCAGCGCCACCGCGGCATCGTGGCGCTCGACCTGGCGGGCGACGAGGCGAACTACCCGGGCGAGCTCTTCGTCGAGCACTTCCGGCGCGCCCGCGACGCCGGCCTGCACGTCATCGCCCACGCCGGCGAGGCCGCCGGCGCCGCCAGCGTGCGCCAGGCGGTCGAGGGGCTGGGCGCCGAGCGCATCGGCCACGGGGTGCGCGCGGTGGAGGACCCCGCGGTGCTCGACCTGCTGGGCGAGCGCGGCATCCCGCTGGAGGTGTGCCCGACCTCGAACGTGCAGACGAGCACGGTGGCGAGCTACGCCGCCCACCCGCTGCCGCACCTCCTGGCGCGCGGCCTGCGCGCCACTCTCAACACCGACGACCCGTCGATCAGCGCCATCGACCTGCCGCACGAGTACGCGGTGGCGCGGCGCGAGATCGGCCTCGGCGACGAGGCGCTGGCGGCGCTGCAGGAGAACGCCCTCGCCGCCGCCTTCCTCGACGACGCGGAGCGCGCCGCCCTGGAGGCGGACGCCGCCCGCCGCGGCGGCGCCTGAGCCGGCATGGGGAGGCCACGATGAGCGGGCCCGGCCGCGGCAACGCTGGCGCACTGGTCCTCGACCCGCGCGGCGAGGACCGCCCGCTGCTGCCCTTCCTGCCGCTGATCCACGTCGCGTGGGCGGACGGCGAGCTGAACGCCGCCGAGATCGCCGCCGTCCGCGAGCAGGTGCAGAACCGCGGAGGGCTGGACGAGGAGGGCCGGCGGCGGCTGGGGCGCTGGCTCGACCCCGAGAGCCCGCCGCCGGCGTGCGCGCTGGCGGCCGTGCTGCGCCTGGTGCGCGACACCTGGCCCGGCGGCCGGCGGAGCCTCGCCGAGCTGGGGCTCGACCTGGCGCGCGGCGCCGGCGGCGAGGCCGCGGTGTCGGCCACCACCGCGCGGGCGCTCGGCGAGGTGGAGGCGGGCCTCGGCATCGCCGGCGCCGAGGCGGCGGCGGAGATGCTCGCCACCGGTGTGCCCGTTGCCCTGCCACTCCCCGCGCCGCCGCCGCACGAACCCGAGCCCCAGTTCGACGTCGCCGCCCTCGCCCTGCTGCTCGACGGCGAGCACTACGAGGTGCGCCGCCGGGTGCGCGAGCTGCTCGCCGAGCCGGGCTTCGCGCCGCCCGGCCCACTGTCCGCCGCCGACTACCGCCGGCAGGTCGGCGAGTGGCTGCACGAGCTGGCGCGGCGCGGCCTCGGCGCCCTCTCCTACCCGCGCTACGCCGGCGGCGCCGACGACCTCGGCCGCTTCGTCGCCGCCTTCGAGACGCTCGGCTACGGCGACCTGTCGCTGGTCGTCGAGCTCGGCGTCCAGTTCGGCCTCTTCGGCGGTTCCATCCTGATGCTCGGCAACGAGGAGCAGCGGCGGCGCTACCTGGGGGCGGTGGGGCGCCTCGAGCTGCCGGGCTGCTTCGCGATGTCCGAGACCGCCCACGGCTCGAACGTGCGCGACCTCGAGACCACCGCCCGCTACGATCCCGAGCGCGGCGACTTCGTGGTCCACACGCCGCACCTCCTGGCGCGGAAGGACTGGATCGGCAACGCGGCGCGCGACGCGCGCATGGCCACCGTCTTCGCCCAGCTCCTGGTACCGGCCGGCTCGGGAGGCGAGGCCGAGACCGAGCTCGAAAACCATGGCGTCCACGCCCTGCTGGTGCCGATCCGCGACGCCGGCGGGAACCTGCTGCCCGGCGTCGCCGCCGAGGACTGCGGCCACAAGGAGGGGCTCAACGGCGTCGACAACGGGCGGCTCGCCTTCGACCACGTGCGCGTGCCGCGCGAGAACCTGCTCGACCGCTTCGGCTCGGTGCGCGCCGACGGCGTCTACGAGAGCGCCATCCCCGGCGCCGCCAAGCGCTTCTTCACCATGCTCGGCACCCTGGTGGGCGGGCGCATCAGCGTCGCCGCGGCGGCGGTGTCGGCGGCCAAGAGCGGGCTGGCGTCGGCGGTGCGCTACGGCGTCCACCGCCGCCAGTTCGGTCCCCCCGGCGAGCCGGAGACGCCGATCCTCGACTACCAGGCGCACCAGCGGCGCCTGTTGCCGCGCCTCGCCGCCGCCTACGCCTACCACTTCGCCGCCCGCTGGCTGGTGCAGCGCTTCCTCGCCCGCAGCGAAGCCGACGCCCGCGAGGTCGAGACGCTGGCGGCGGGGATCAAGGCGATGGCCAGCTGGCAGACGGTGGACACCCTGCAGACCTGCCGCGAGTGCTGCGGCGGCCAGGGGTACCTGTCGGTCAACCGCTTCGGGCGCCTCAAGGACGACACCGACGTCTTCACCACCTTCGAGGGCGACAACACGGTGCTGCTGCTGCTCGTCGCCCGCGGCCGCCTCGGCGCCTGGCAGAAGCGCTTCGGCGAGATGCGCGCCCACCACCTGGTCGGCTGGGTGCTGCGCCGTGCCGCCGCCGAGATCGCGGAGAAGAACCCGGTCGTCACCCGCCGCACCGGCAGCGCCCACCTGCGCGACCCCGGCTTTCTGGCCGGCGCCTTCGCCTACCGCGAGGAGACGCTGCTCACCACCGTGGCGCGGCGCCTGAAGTCGCGGCTGGACGCAGGCATGGACTCCTTCGCGGCCTTCGACGAGTGCCAGGACCACCTGCTGGCGCTGGCCCGCGCCTTCGTCGAGCGGGTGGTGCTGGAGCGCTTCCACGACGCCGTGCGCGGCGCCGGCGATCCACCGCTCACCGAGGTGCTCGGCCGGCTCGCCGCGCTGTGGGGCCTGTGGCGGCTGCACGAGGACGCCGGCTGGTTCCTCGA
>CAZLBJ010000508.1:0-3031 GCA_964557755.1 uncultured Thermoanaerobaculia bacterium | reverse complement strand
GGGGCGGCCGCCGGGGGGGCGGTGGTGGTCGGGGGGGTTGCGGTCGAGGGGGTGGTTGCCGGTGTCGCGGGGGTGGACGTCGTCGTGGGGGTTGACGTTGACGTGGGGGTTGACGTTGACGTGGGGGTTGACGTTGACGTGGGGGTTGACGTCGACGTGGGGGTTGACGTTCATCCCCTACCCCACCGCCGGCGAGGCGCCGGGTGGGAGGGGCTCCGGCCGGGGGCTCCGGCGAGCGCACAGCGCAAGCCCGCGACGTCCGAGAGAGCGGTGGCGTGCGCTCGCTGAAGAGTGGAGCGCTCCTCGCCAAAGTCCGACTGAAGCGGAACGTCCCCCGGCCGGAGCCCCCCCACCCGGCCCCGAGCCCCCGCCCGGCGCCCCTCCACCCCCCGCCTGACCGCCGGTCGCGGGAGTGGGGCGGTCGCCGGCGGTGGCGGTGGCGCTGGCGGGACGCTGGCCGAGGGAGGAGGGGCGGGTCAGGGCGACGGTGAGGGTGAGGGTGAGGAGGGCTTCGAGGGCGAGGAAGAGGGGAGGGTGGAGGAGGCCGAGGTGGCCGAGGAGGGTGGCGGGGAGGGTGAGGAGTAGGGTGGCGGCGACGGCGGTGGCGGTGGCTCGGGAGGGGGTGGGGGCGCCGGGGGGGAGAAGGCGGCGGGCGACGGCGTGGCCGGCGGCGAGGACGGCGACGACCAGGGCGGCGGCGGCGGCGAGGCCGAGCCAGGCCGGCGGCGCGGCGAGGGCCGCGTCGGCAAGCAGCAGCGGCGCCATCGCGATGGCGACGAGGAGCGGGGTGGAGACGGAGCGGTCGCGGAGCGCCATGGGGTTCGGGGGCGGCGCGAAGGCTATCAGCTCGCGTGAGGCGCGGGCGGCTCGCCGCCGGCGAGGGGTGCCGCGGGCGGCAGGCCGGCCGTCTCCGCGAGGACGCGGGCCGTCGCCCGCGCCGCGCCGTCCCAGGTGAAGCCGGCAGCGCGGCGGCGGCCGGTCTCGGCGAGGCGGGCGGCGAGGGCGGGGTCGGTGAGGACCGCGGCGAGGTGGCCGGCGATCAGGTCGGGCCGCTCCGGCGGCGCGTAGAGGGCGGCGTCGCCGCCGACCTCGCGCAGCACCGGGATGTCGGCGAGGACCAGCGGCGTGCCGGTGCCCATCGCCTCCAGCGCCGGCAGGCCGAAGCCCTCGTAGAAGCTCGGCAGCACGACCACCGCGGCGCCGCGGTAGAGGGCGAGCAGCTCGCCGTGGGAGACGTAGCCGAAGCGCAGCAGCCAGCCTTCGCGCTCCGCCGCCTCCACCGCGTGGCGGTAGAGCTCGGAGCGCCAGCCGAAACCGCCCACCAGCACCAGCGGCGGCGCCTCCGGCAGCGCCCGGCGCAGGCGCCGCCAGGCCTCCAGCAGGCCGAGCAGGTTCTTGCGCGGCTCGAGCGTGCCGACGAACAGGCCGTAGCGCGGCGGCGTGCCGGCGGGCGGCGGCGCGGCGCCGTCCGGGTCGGCACGCCACGCCTGCCCCGGCCCCAGCGGCACCACCCGCACCTTGGCGGGGTCGGTGCCGGCGAGCTCGGTCAGCTCGCGGCCGACGGCGGCGCTGTCGGTGAGCACGCGGCGCGCTTCGTAGAGCACGTGGTCGAGGCGCTCGGCGAGGTCGCGCCGCGTCTCCTCGCGCATCGACCACGGCACGCGGCGCACCGACAGGTCGTGCACCGTGGCCGCCAAGGGAGCCCGCGCGAGGGCGAAGCTGCGCGGCAGGAAGTAGTTGGGGGCGAAGAGGACGCGGTTGCGGTCGGCCGCGAGCAGCAGCGGCGTCAACGCGCGGCCGAGCCGCGCCAGCGACGGCGGCGCCAGCACCAGGTCCTCGGGCAGCGCGTAGCGCACCCACTCCACCCCCGGCCCCTCCGGCACCTCGACCGAGGGCTCCGGCGTCCCCTCGCCGCGGAACAGGCTGGTCCCGTACACCCGCACCGCCATGCCGTCCCTCTCCCCGGCCCACTCCTCGAGCAGCTTGAACACGTACCAGCCGATCCCGGTGAGCGGCTCCCACAACGCGTTCCCGTCCACCGCCACCGTCAACCGCCCCTCCCCCCGCCGCCGCCGCACCGCCCCCAGAACCCCCCCCACCCACCGCGCCGTACGCACGAACGCCCCCGGCGACAACCGCCGCAACCGCCGCCGCAACGCGTGCCCCACCTTCCTCGCCAGCCGCACGAAAGGCCGCAGCGGCTTCAGGGCAGGGTGATACCGAAACTCCTCCGACATGGCCGCGCCATCATAAACGCGGCTCCATCCACGAGGAGGGGCGATGCGGCGGTCCCGAGGCTGCGCGTATCAGTGGTTGAGGTGCTCGCGGTGCGCCCGAGTAGGATAGAGACCGACACTCGGCTCGCGAACCTCTTGATCACGGAGTGCGCGCAGGAATGGAATCCTCTTCGCTGAACTGGATCCCCCACGTCTTGGAGGAGATCCGGGCGGACATCCTGGCGCTGGAGGAGGAGACCGAGGGGCTGCTGGGTGAGATCATCGGGAGCAGCCGATCATGAAAGCCACCGAAGCCAACCTCCTCGAGTTCCTCAAGAAGTCACCGCAATTCGTCATCCCCATCTATCAGCGGACGTACAGCTGGACCGAGCGCGAATGTCGCCAGCTGTGGGACGACGTCCTGCGAGCAGGTACGAACGATGCGGTCGCGGCTCACTTCGTCGGATCGATCGTCTATATCGAAAAGGGGCTCTACCAGATCTCGAGCCACTCGCCGCTGCTCGTCATCGACGGCCAGCAGCGTCTGACGACGGTGATGCTCATCCTCGAGGCCCTGGCGCGCCACGTCGAGGACGGCGAGCCTGTGGACGGGTTCTCGGCGAAGAAGGTGCGCAGCTATTACCTGCTCAATCCGCTGGAGGAGGGCGAGCGCGGCTTCAAACTGCTGCTCACCCAGACCGACAAGCACAGCCTGCTTGCGCTGGTGCGGCAGAAGCCGCAGCCGGCCGCGCCCTCGCTGCGCGTCAGCGAGAATTTCGCCTTCTTCGAGGAGCAGGTGCAGGCGCTCGGCGATG
>CAZLBJ010000507.1:0-15205 GCA_964557755.1 uncultured Thermoanaerobaculia bacterium | reverse complement strand
CGGGCGAGGGGGAAGTAGAAGATGCCGCCGACGGTGGCGCCGCGGACGGCCAGGGGGACGACGCCGATGATGGTGGTGGTGGCGGTCATCAGGATGGGGCGCAGGCGGTCGCGGCCGGCGGCGAGGATGGCCTGGTCGCGCGGCAGGCCCTCGGCGCGCAGGCGGTTGACGTGGTCGAGGAGCACGATGCCGTTGTTGACCACGATGCCCATCAGGATCAGCAGGCCGATTTGCGCCATCAGGTTGAACGAGGTGCCGGTGGCGGCGAGCATCCAGGCGGCGCCCGGCAGCGAGAAGAGGATCGACAGCAGGATGGCGAACGGCTGCGCCAGCGACTCGAAGAGAGACGCCATCACCAGGTAGACGAGGAGTAGCGCGAGGAGGAAGTTGACCGCCATCTGCTGGTCCTGCCCCTCCTGCTCGAGCAGGCGGTCGTTCCAGCTCCACGAGTAGCCGGACGGCAGGTCGAGGGCGTCCATCAGCCCGCCGATCTCGGTCTTCGCCGCCTCCCACTCCTCGCCCTCGTAGGTGGCGTCCACCGCCACCCGCACCTTGCGGTTCTCGCGCACGATCTCGCGCGGCTTGGGGACGATCTCGAAGTCGGCGATCTCGCCGAGGAGGATCGAGCGGCGCTCGCCGCTGGCGTCGACGCCGCCGCCGATGGGGATCGCCTCGAGGTCGGCGACGTCCTGGCGGTCGGCCAGGCGCAGGGCGAGCCAGGTCTCCACCTCGCGCTCGCCGGTGTTGAAGCGCGCCAGGCGCATGCCGCCGAGAGTGAAGGAGAAGACGTCCGCCACGTCGCCGGGCGTCAGGCCCGCGCGCAGCGCCTTCTCGCGGTCGACGGTGACGCGGATCTCGCGCTGGCCGCCGCGCTCGGCGGTGCGCACGTCCTCGACGCCGCCCACCGTGCGCAGCCGCCGCGCCGCCTCCTTGGCCAGCTCCTCGAGCGTCTCGCTGTCCTGGCCGAACAGCTTGACCGCGAAGTAGGTCGACGAGCCGCCGCTCTCGGCGTCCTCGTAGAAGAACAGGCGCACGCCGGGGATGGTCGGCAGCGTCTCGCGGATCTCGGTGCGGCGGGCGCGGAACTCCTCGTCGGAGAGGTTGGCGTGCGCGAAGTTGAGCGTCGTGCCGGCCTCGTTCTCGGCGAAGAAGCTGTAGACGGAGTCGATCTCCCAGCGCTCGCGGTACGGCTCGAAGAAGGCCTCGACCTCCTCGACCGCCGCCCGGGCGTCGCTCTTGTAGGTGAAGTCGGCGAACTCGTACGCCACGTACATGCGCTGGTTCACGGTGCCGGAGAAGATCGCCGTCTCCACCAGGCCGGTGGCGAAGGGCACGAAGCCGAGCACCATCACCGCCACGACGCCGACGCCGGTCCACGCGCGGTGGCGCAGCGTCCAGGCGAGGACGCGGACGTAGCGGTCTTCCAGCCAGGCGAGGAAGCGGTTCGGCACCTCCTGCTTCCTGCGCAGGAAGTGGGCCGACATCAACGGGATCAGGGTCAGCGAGGAGACCAGCGAGCAGGCGAAGGCGATCGAGATGGCGATGCCCACCTCGCCGAGCCAGGTGGTGAGCTCGGTCTGCGAGCCGACGATCAGCGGCAGGAAGACGATCAACGAGGTCAGGGTCGAGGCCGCCACCGCCACCCCCACCTCGCGGGCACCCAAGAGCGCCGCCTTCTCGCGGGAGGGCTCGGTGCGGTGCTTGCGGTCGATCGACTCGAGCACCACGACGGCGTTGTCGACCAGCATGCCGACGCCGAGGATCAGCCCCATCATCGACAGGATGTTGAGCGTCTTGCCCAGGAAGTAGAGCACCGCGCAGGCGGCGAGGATGGAGAAGGGGATCGACAGCGAGACGATGAACGTCGAGTCGAGCCGGCGGAGGAAGAAGTAGAGGACGAAGACGGCGAGCAGCGACCCCACCAGCCCCGCCTTGGTCAGCCCCTCGATGCCGCCGGTGATCGCCTCCGCCTGGTCGTCCCAGACGAACATGCGGATGCCCTGGAGCAGGGGGTCGGTGGCGATCTCGGTGTCGATGACGTGCTGGACGGCGTGCACCACGTCGACGGTGTTGGCGGTCGACTCCTTGAAGACGTCGAGCGCGACCGCGAAGTTGCCGTCGAGGTGGCGGCCGTGGGTGAGCGGCGGCTCCTCGTAGGTGATCTCCGCCACGTCGCCCAGGCGCAGGCCGGCGTCGTTGACCGGCAGCTCGCGCAGCGACTCCACGCTGTCGAAGCCGCCGATGCCGCGCGCCGTGTAGCGCAGGCCGCCGTCGCGCACCTCGCCGAGCACCAGCGTCGAGGTGGCGCCGCGCAGCCGGCCGATCAGCGCGTCGTCGTCCACCCGGTGCTCCTTGATGCGGTCGAGCACCAGGTCGATCGAGATCTCCTTCGGCGCCACGCCTTCGAGGTCGACCCGCGCCACCCCCGGCACCCGCCGGATGCGGTTCAAGATCCGGTTCTCGATCAGGTCGTAGCTCTCGGAGAGGTAGACGCCGGTGGCGGCGATGCGCCCCTGGATGACCGGGATGTCGCCGGTGTTGAACGAGAAGATCAGCACCTCGCCGATGCCCGCGGGGAGCTCGGGCTCGATCTGCTCCATCTTCTCGGACACCTGCATGCGCACGACGTCGAGCTCCTGGCCCCAGTCGAACTCGAGATCGAAGTGGGCTCCGTCGGCGTCGGAGCGCGACGACAGGGTCTTGACCGCCGGCAGGGTGGAGAGCACCTCCTCGACCGGCTTGGCGATCTCTTTTTCGACCTGCGTCGGGTTGGAGTTGGGGTAGGGGATCTGGACGCCGATGTACGGCGCGTCGACCTCCGGCAGGAAGGCCTGCGGCAGGCGCTGGACGGCGATGGCGCCGAGCACCAGGACGCTGATCAGCGCCATGCCGGCGGTCACCGGCCGGCGCACGGCGAGGCGCGGCAGGTCGATCATGCCCCCGCCTCCGTGCCCATCCCCGGCGCCGCCGGCAGGGCCGGCGCGTCGCCCTCGGCCGCCGCCGCCGCCGGCGCCTCCTCCGGCGCGCGGTCGAACAGCGAGTAGACGACCGGGATCACCAGCAGGGTCAGCGGCGTGGCGCAGGCCAGGCCGCCGATGACGGTGATCGCCAGCGGCGCGCGCAGCTCCGCCCCCTCGCCGAGCCCCAGCGCCATCGGCGCCAGGCCCAGGATGGTGGTCGCCGAGGTCATCAGGATCGGCCGCAGGCGGTCGCTGCCGGCGGCGATCAGCGCCGCGGTGCGCCCCTCGCCGGCGCGCCGCCGCTGGTTGACGGCGTCGATCAGCACGATGGCGTTGTTGACCACGATGCCGGCCAGCATGACGGCGCCGATCATCGCCACGACGTCGAGCGAGCGGCCGGTCAGCGCCAGGGCCGCGACGACGCCGATCGCCCCCAGGGGCAGGCTGAAGATGACGACGAACGGGTGCAGGAACGACTCGAACTGCGACGCCATCACCAGGTAGACGAGGAAGACGGCGAGCGACATGGCGAAGAGCAGCGAGGCCAGCGACCGTGCGCGCTCCTCCTCCTGGCCGGAGACCTCGGCGGTCACCGTCGGCGGCAGCGCCAGCTCGGCGAGCGCCGCCTCGACGTCGCGCGCCACGCTGCCCATGTCGCGGCCCGCCAGGCTGCCGGAGACCACCGCGGCGCGGTTCTGGCCGATGCGGCGGATCTCGCTCGGCCCTTCGGCGCGCGCCACCTCGGCCACCGACGACAGGTAGATCGGCCGCCCGTCGCGCTCGCCCACGATCAGCGCCGAGACGTCGTCCAGCGACGCCTCGCCGGCGGGCAGGGCGCGCACCACGACGTCGATCTCGCGGTCGCCCTCGGTCAGGCGCGTGGCGACGTCGCCCTGCACCTTGTTGCGCAAGACGGCGGCGGCGGAGGCGAGGTCGAGGCCGACGCGCGCCAGCGGCTCGCGCTGGAAGCGGATCTGGAGCTCCGGGTTGCCGAGCTCGGCGGAGCTCTTGACGTCGACCAGGCCGGGCACCTCGGCCAGCCGGTCGCGCACCTGGGCGGCGGCGGCGTGGAGGTCGTCGAGGTCGACGCCGTAGAGCTCGACCTCGATCGGCGGCCGGAAGGTGAACACCGTCGGGCGCTCCATCTCGAAGCGCACGCCGCTCTCGCCGGCCGCCGCTTGCTCCAGCCGGGTGCGCAGCGCCTCGACCACCGCCGCCTCGGCGGCGGCGTCGCCGTCCGGCGCCATGCGCACCTGGACGCGGGCGACGTTCTCGCCCTCGCTGCCGGTGTTGGTGAGGTTGAAGCCCTTGCCGCCGGCGATCGTCGAGTACGACTCGAGGCGCGCGTCGCCGTCCAACGCGCCGGTGATTCCCGTCACGAAGCGGTCGGTGGATTCGAGCGGCGTACCCTCCGGCAGCTCGACGCGGAAGCCGAGCTCGCCCTGCGCGAGGTCGGGGATGAGGTCGAAGCCGAGGCGGGGCACCAGGGCGAGGGCGCCGGCGAAGGCGACCAGGGCGGTGGCGAGCACCACCGAGCGGTTGCGCAGCGACCAGGCGAGGGCGCGCGGGTAGGCGGCGGCGACGGCGCCGAGGCCGGCGTCGAAGGCGAGGGTCACCGGCCGCAGCACGAAGGCCAGGCCGCGCAGCAGCCGGCGCAGCGCCCAGCGGAGCGCGAGGAGGACGTGGCCGGGCAGGGACACCAGCGCGAAGCGGAAGGCGCGCCGCACGCGGCCGCCGGCCGGCGCCGCGGCGCCCGCCGCCGCTGCCTGGCGGCCGCCGGCGAGCGACGTCATCATCGGGATCAGGGTCAGCGCCACCGCCAACGAGGCGAGCAGCGAGAAGGAGACGGTGAGCGCCATGTCGCGGAAGAGTTGCGCCGCGACGCCCTCGAGGAACACCACCGGCACGAAGACGGCGACGGTGGTCAGCGTCGAGGCGGCCACCGCGCGCCCCACCTCCGAGGCGCCGCGGCGCGACGCCTCGAACCACGTAGCGCCGCCTTCGCGGTGGCGCGAGATCGCCTCCAGCACCACGATGGCGTTGTCGACCAGCATGCCGACGCCGAGCGCCAGGCCGCCCAATGACATGACGTTGAGCGTCGTCCCCGTGCGGTACATGAGGAAGAAGGTGGCAATGACGGAGATCGGGATCGAGACGCCGATGATCAGCGTGCTGCGCAGGTTCTTCAGGAACAGCAGCAGCACCGCCATGGCAATCAGGCCGCCGACCAGGGCGTTGCTCAGCACCTCGCGGATCGACGCCTCGATGAAGCGCGACTGGTCGGCGCCGTAGGCGACCTCGACGCCCTCCGGCAGCTCTCCCTCGATCGCCGCCAGGCGCGCCTTGACCGCCTTGGCGACGGTCACCGTGTTGGCGTCGCCCTCCTTGTAGAGCGCCAGCTCCACCGCCTCGCGGCCGTCGTGGCGGGTCACCACCTCGCGCCGCTTGCCGCCGCGCGCCACGGTGGCGACGTCGCCGAGGGTGACGTTGCGGCCGTCGCGCGTGGCGAGCACCGTCGCCAGCACGTCGTCCTCGTCCTCGAGCTCGTTGATGGCGCGCACGAGATAGCGCGCCTCCGACTCGTAGAGGCTGCCGCCCGCCTGGTTGACGTTCTCGTTGAGCAGGCGCGCGCCGACGTCGCCGATCGGCAGCCCGAGGGCGGCGAGGCGCCCCTGGTCGACGCGCACCTCGATCTCCTCCTCGGCGCCGCCGTTGACCTTGATGGCGGCCACGCCCTGGGTCGACTCGAGGTCCTTCTTGAGCACCTCCTCGGCGACGTAGCGCAGCTCGGTGAGCGGCAGGTCGCCGGACAGGTAGAGGCGCAGCACCGGCTCGTTGGCGGGGTCGAAGCGCAGCAGCACCGGGCGCTCGGAGTCGCGCGGCAGGCTCAGCAGGTCCAGCTTCTGGCGCACGTCGAGGGCGGCGAAGTCCATGTCGCGCCCCCACTCGAACTCGAGCACCACCTGCGACAGGCCGGGCTGCGACGAGGAGGTGAGGCGCTGGACGCCGGAGACGACGCCGACCACCTCCTCGACCGGGCGGCTGACCAGCGCCTCCACCTCGGCCGGCGCGGCGCCGGGATAGGAGGTCTCCACCGTCAGGCTCGGGTAGGAGAGGTCGGGCAGCAGGCTGACCGGCAGGCGCCCGAAGGCGACGACGCCGAACAGCACCACCGCCACCGCCACCATCGAGATCGTGACGCGGCGGGAGAGGGAGAACTCGACCAGGCGCATGGCTCAGCTTTCCTGCGGCGCGGTGGCGGCCTTCTCGGCTTCGGAGGCGTCCAGGGTGCGGATGCGGGCGCCCTCGGACAGCGACCCCTGGCCGGCGACCACCAGCCGCTCGCCCGGCTCGACGCCGGACAGCGCCTGCACGCGGTCGCCCTCCTCGAGGCCGAGGGTGACGGCGCGGCGCACGGCGGTCATCGCCTCGCCCTCGCCGGCGGCGACGAAGACGTGCGCCTGCTTGAGCTCGCGCAGCACGGCGTCCTTGGGCAGCATCACCGCGCCGGGGCGGCGCTCGCGCACCACCTTGACGGTGACGAAGCTGCCGGGACGCACCTGCGACGGTGGCCGCGTCGCCTCCACGGTCACCTTCACGGTGCCGGTCGCGGTGTCGACCACCGGGCTGATCTGGCGGATGCGGCCGGCGAAGCGGACGTCCGGCGCGGCGTCGAGAGACATCTCGACCGGCCGCCCGGTGGTCAGCGCCAGCACGTCCTTCTCCGCCAGGTAGATGCGCGCCACCAGCGGATCGAAGTCGGTGATCTGGAACATCTCGTCGCCGGGCCGCACGTGCTGGCCGGGCTGGCTCGAGCGCAGGCTGAGGCGGCCGGAGATCGGGGCGCGGACCTCGGTCTTGGCGAGGCGCCACTCGGCCTCGGCGCGCTCCTGGTGGGCGAGCTCGAAGTCGAGGCGCCGCTTGTCGAGGTCCTCGGCGCTGATCAGCTCCTCCTTGGAGAGGTCGATGCCGCGTTGGTGCACCGCCTGCGCGTTCTCCTCGCGCACCCGCGCCTTCTCGAGCGCGATCTCGGCGTCCCGGCGGGCGAGGGTGGCGAGGATCTGCCCCTTCTCGACGTAGTCGCCCTCGTCGACGGTGACCCGCTCGATGCGTCCCTCGACCTCGGCGAGCACCTTCACTTCGCCCTCGGCGACCAGGTTGCTGGTGGCGGTGAGGTAGGAGGAGACGTCGCCGAGGGCGACGGTGGCGAGCTCGACGGGCACCGGCGGCTTCTCGTCGCCGGCCTTCCCGCCGTCCTTGTCCGCGGCGGCGGCGGCGGCCGCCTCCTCGCCGTTGGCGCTGCGGCCGGTGACGGCGAGCCCGCCGGCGCCGAGCGCCAGCACCACCACGCCGCCAATCGCCCAGCGCCGCCAGCGGCGGCGGCGGGGGGCGGGGTCCATCTCGATCTCTGAAGCGTCGAAGGCGGCGTCGGGGGCCGCCGGGGTGGCCTGCCGGTCGTGCGGGGTGTCGTCGTCGTGGCGCGGCTCGGTCATCGCTGTCCTCTCCCTGGGCCTGGGGTTGCGCGGTCGGTCTCTGCCGGCACTACGCCGGACCCCAGGCGGATGTTTCGGGGGGAGGGGCCGAGAGGGGCGGGGCGGGCCTCAGCCGGCGGGCCGCCGGCGGCCCGCGCGGCGGCCGTCGGGCATCGTCATGCCGAGCCGCTTCATCTTGTGGCGCAGGGTGGACAGCGGCAGGCCGAGCAGGTCGGCGGCGCGGCTCTGGTTGTCGTCGGCGACCACCAGGACGCGCTCGATGTGTCGCCGCAGCGCCGTGTCCAGGTGGAGGTCGGCGGCCTCCGGGCCGGCGGGCGGTGAGGCGCCCGCGTCGAGCGCCGGCCGCTGCAGCCTCGCCGGCAGGTGGCTCGCCTGCAGCACGTCCTCGGGGGCGAGGGCGACCAGGGAGTGGATGACGTTCTTCAGTTCGCGCACGTTGCCGGGCCAGTCGTGGAGGACCAGGTGGTCGAGGAAGCCGCGGCCGGTGCATGGGGCCTGCGGTCCGCAGGCGCTGGCTGCGCAGCCGGCGCCGTGGACGCCGAGCGCGTGGCGGCGCACGTCCGGACAGCCGGCGCGCAGGAAGGCGCCGGCGAGGAGCGGGATGTCCTCCGCCCGCTCGCGGAGGGGCGGGACGTGGACCTCGAGCACGCCCAGCCGGTCGTAGAGGTCGCGGCGGAACTCGCGTTGCTCCATCATCTCGGCGAGGTCGCGGTTGGTGGCGGTGACGACGCGCACGTCCACCGGCACCGGCAGGTCGCTGCCGACGCGGGTGAGCTCCCCCTTGTCGATGATGCGCATCAGGGACGCCTGCACCCGTGGCGGCAGGTCGGCCACCTCGTCGAGGAAAAGCGTGCCGCCGTCGGCGGCGCCGAAGCGCCCGAGGCGCCTGGCGTGGGCGCCGGTAAAGGAGTGCCGCTCGTGTCCGAACAGCTCGTCGGCGACCAACCCCTCCGAGAAGGTGGAGGCGAGCACCGGCACGAAGGGGTGGGAGCGCCGCCGGCTCCAGGCGTGGATGGCGCTGGCGACCAGCTCTTTGCCCGAGCCCCGCTCGCCGAGGATCAGGACCGGCCCGTCCGAGCCGGCGCCGATGCGGCGCACCAGCCGTTCGAGCTGCAGGAACCGCTCGCTGACGCCGACGATCGCGTGGTCGCGCCCCGCCGCCGCCAGCCGGCGGCGTAGCGCCAGGCGGAAGAGAGCCGGCAGGGCGGCGGCAGCGAGCTCTGCGAGGGCGTCCAGCGTGCGGTCCGGGAAGGCCTCGGTGCCGCCGGCCGCCAGGTGGAGGACGCCGTGGACCATCCGCCGTCCCTCGACGAGGGGCAGCCACAGGCCGCGCAGCGCGGCGGCGGGGAGCGCGGCGTCGGGCGCCGTGCGGTGGACGGCTTCGGCGCGCCGCCAGGCGAGGGCCGCCGGCCCCTCGGGATCGTTGCACCAGGTGCGGGCCAGCCGCTCCGTCTCGGCCCGGCCCGCCGCTTCCACGTGGACGACGTCGGCCTCGCCGAGGGCGGCTCCGGGGCCGTGGAAGACGATGCCGCCGCCGTCGGCCGCCGCCAAGTGGCGGGCTCGCTCGAGGATCCGCGTGCAGACCCGGTCGCTCGCGCTCGCCGGGTCCGGCCCGGAGGCGTCGATCAGGAGGTCGCGGGCGAAGTCCGGCGTGGGTGCCGGTGGTCCCATGTCTCCCCCGGAGGGTTCGTGAGTGCTGACGCAATTCAACGATACAGCCATCAAGCACATCAACGACCGATGGGCGGGGGAGGCGGACGCCCCGGGGTGGGGCCGAGCCCGCCCGCCGGGGTGGAGGGCCACGGGAGCGGCGGTCAGGCCAGCGCCGCGGCCCGCGGCGCCGCACTCTCGGCCAGGAGGCCGCCGTCGAGCACCAGTACGCGGTCCGCCACCTCGGCGACCGAGGGGCGGTGCGAGACGCAGAGCAACGTCGAGTGGAGGGTGAGCTCCCGCAGGTTGGCGAGCACGCGCAGCTCGAGCTCCGGATCGAGGAACGCCGTCGCCTCGTCGAGGATCAGGATCGACGGCCGGTGGAGGACGGCGCGGGCGATCAGCAGGCGCTGCCGCTGCCCGGCAGAGAGGTCGAGGCCGGTCTCGCCGAGGCGCGTGTCGAGGCCGGCGGGGAGGTCGCGAACGAACTCGTCGGCGCAGGCGAGCCGCAGGGCGGCGTCGAGCTCCTCGCGGCCGATGCCGCGGCGGCCGAGGGACAGGTTCTCCGCCACGGTGGTGGCGAAGAGCTGGGTCTCCAGCGACACCAGCGACGCCTCGCGGCGCAGCCTCTCCAGGGGGATGCGCCGTTGGTCGACGCCGTGGACCCGCACCCGGCCCTCCTCGGGCACCACCAGGCGGGGGACGACGTGGAGCAGGGTCGACTTGCCGGCGCCGCTGGGGCCGGCGATGGCCAGCAGCTCGCCGCGCCGCACCTGGAGGTCGAGGCGGCGGAACACCCATCCGCGGTCCTCCTGGTAGCGGAAGCCGACGCCGTCGAGCTCGACGGCCCAGGGGCGCGGAGCGAGGCGCCGGAAGGACGGCGCGGCGGCGGCGGGGAGGTACGTCTCGGGCTCGGCGTCGAGCACCTCGAAGACCCTCTCTACCGCGGCCAGAGAGCCCTGCATCGACAGCAGCGAGATGACGATGCCCTCGGCCGGCCGGAAGAGGTAGCCGAGCAGGCCGTTGAAGGCGATGTACTCGCCCACCGTGAGGCGGCCGGCGGCGATCTCCAGGGCGCCGTACCAGAGGATGAGCACCGGCACCACGCCGGTGAGCAGGCCGATCTGGTTCTCGTAGGTCAGGCGCTTGCGCAGGATCAGGAAGCGCTGGCGGACCAGCCGCGCCACCGCCGCGGCGAAGCGCCGCCGCACCGTGCGCTCGAGCGCCAGCACCTTCACGGTGCGCACGGCGGCGAGACTCTCGCCGAGGCTGCGGCTCACCTGGGCGGAGCGCTCCTGGACCTCCCGGAAGTCGGCCTTCAGCGCCGTGCGCAGGCGCGTGAAGAGGTAGGCGAGGACGGGGAGCACGAGGACGGCGAGCAGGGCCATCCGCCAGTGGACGTAGAACAGGAAGCCGATGCCGACCGCCAGGGTCAGCGCGTCGCGCAGCAGCGACAGCAGGCTGTCGGCCATCACGCCCTGGATACGCTCGGGGTCCTCGTAGACCCGCGACATCAGGTAGCCGTGCGAGCGCCGCAGGTGGTAGCCGAGGGGGAGCTTCAGCGTATGGGAGAAGAGGGCCTGCTGGAGGCCGAAGGTGACGCGGAAGCGGAACTTCTCGAGCCAGTACCGCTGCACGATCCCGACGCCGCGGACGAGGAGGAGGACCGCTACGAGGGTGGCGCACATCAGGTGCACGAGGCGGACGCCGCGGGCGCCGCCGGGAGCGTTGACGGTGTCGATCACCTGCATCGTCAGCAGCGGCGCCGGGAGCTGCAGCAGCGCCGCGGTCAGCATGGTGCCGGCGATGGCGGCGAACAGCGGCCACTGGCGGCGGAAGAGGCGAGCGAGGCGGAGCAGAGGGGCCACAGTGTCTCCAGGGAAGAGGCGGGATCCCGAACCGGGGAGCGGCGCCGCCGCTCCCCGGTTCGCGGACTTCCTACATCGCCACCACCGCCTTGTCGCAGTTGCAGCAGCAGGTGCCCCGGCTGCCGTAGTCGGTGTAGTAGTTGCTGTTGTTCGAGCAGCCGTCGGCGACGGGGCTCAGCACCGGATCGGCGTACGACGTCTCGACCTTCGGCACCTCGATGGTGAAGAACTCTCCGTTGAGCATCGTCTTCTCCTCTCCCCCAGTCGGGGGCGTGGAGGCCCGGGCGTTTGCCCGGACCCGGGTGGAACGGCCCGGAGCGGAGGCGTCAGGCCTCCGCCCAGAACCCGCTGATGCGAGCCTCCGCGGCGACCAGCAGCGGGTCGCCCGTGAGCTCGCGTTGGACCAGCTTGCGCATCAGCTCGTGGCGCTTGTCGGCGGTGCACGCGGTGTGGCCGAGGTCGCCGAGCCGGTAGAGGTTGTTGAGCCGGCAGCCGCCGTTGCAGAAGTAACGGACGTCGCAGTCGCGGCACACGTCGAGCCGATCGACCTCGACGTCCCTGCCGAGGTGGTAGGCGCGCTCGGCGAGCGTCTGGAACGGCGTCTCGAGGACGTTGCCCAGCGGGTAGCTCTGGATCGCGCACCCGTAGACGGAACCGTCGTTGGCGACCGTCAGGCCGCGGCCGAAGCCGCAGCTCACCTGGCGGAAGTTGGGCTTGATCTCCCGCGGGCGCCGCATACCCTTGCGGTACAGCTTCTCCAGCATGTCGCGCAGCACGCGCTCGCCCTCGACGGTGTCCTTGAAGCGGGCCCAGGCGTCGGCGCGCCCCTGCACGTTGGCGAGGCCGATACGGATCTCGATGCGGCCGGGACCGATCTCCTCGACGACCGGGATCAGGTTGTCGCTGACGTCCTGCGCGTTGCAAGGCATGACGGTGACGGCAATGCGCAGGTGCAGGTCGGTGGGAGCCAGCAGCTTCAGCGCGCGCAGGATCTTGCGGTGGGTGCCGCGGCCGCGGATGGCGTCGTTGACGTCCGGGCTGGCGCCGTCGAGGCTGACCTGGACGATGTCGGCGTGCTCCGCCAAGCGCTCGGCGATGGCCTCGTCGCGGATCAGGGTGCCGTTGGTGAAGACCTCCACCAGGGCGTCGTGGCGGGCGGCGGCCTCGAGGATCTGGAAGAAGTCGCGGCGCACCATCGTCTCGCCGCCGCTCAGCGTGATCTTGCCGGGGAGGCCGTCGAGGGTGGCGAGGAACGCGCCGTAGCCCGCGAACACCTCGGCCCACCGCTGCGCCGAGATGTCGCGGTCGACGGCCACCGTGGGGCCGGCCTCCTGATAGCAGTGGGTACAGGTGAGGTTGCAGCGGTTGGTGAGGTAGCAGAGGACCGGCGCGTTGGTCATCTCGTCCTCGATCACCTCGGCGTCGGCGAGAAACCCGTTGCGCTCCATCTGCACCAGCAGCCAGCGCAGGCTCCGCTGCACCTCCTCGTCCGACCACCCCACCTCCGGACCCACCTGCCTCAGCACCTCGCCGAGGGTGGCGCCCGCCAGCAGCCGCCGCATCGCCGCCTCGCCGGCATCGTCGGCGACCACGTAGGCGGCCTTGGCCGGCGACACGAACAGGTGGTGCCCGTCCACGGCGTGGTGCCGCGCGTCGCGGGGGAGGGGCAGTCGCTCGTGCAGCGAGTAGTCCTTGCGTTGGTAGATCACCCGGTTCGTCATCGCTGGCACCTCCTCGATAGATCGTTGGCGATTTCGATGTCGAGCAACCTCGGTGCCACCGGTGGCTAGCGTTGCAAGTCTCGTGTTTGCCGCGGTTAGAGGAGAAGGAAGGGGCGGTACGGTTGCCGCGCGCGGCATGTGCGATGATGCTGGAGAGCCGGTGCGCCGCGGGCCCGCCGGGCGCTTTCGGCCGCGGTTGCCGCAGGCGGCGGGATCTGCCGTATGTGGCGAGCGGCGGCGGGCGCGCGGGGGTCCGTCTTCTGCCTGGAGCCCGTGGCGACGGGCCATCGGCGGCGGCCGGCGGTGTGGAACGGGGTTTGTAAGCTGGCGGAGGTGGAGATCGCTTCGATGCCGAGCCTGCTGCGGGACCTCACCGTCGCCGTCCGCGGCCTGAGCCGCCGGCCGGTGCTGTCGCTGTCGGCGGTGGTGGCCCTGGGCCTGGGCGTCGGCGCCGCCACCACCGTCTTCGCCTTCGTCGACGCGGTGCTCCTCGCGCCGCTGCCCTACCCGGACTCCGAGCGCCTGGTGCGCCTGTGGGACGCCAACCCCGAGCGCGGCGTCGAGACGGTGGGACTGGCGCCCGGCCGCTATACCGACTGGCAGGAGGTGGCCTCCTTCCGCTCGATGGCCGCGGTGCGGGTGACGCCCGGCCACCTCACCGGGGGAACGGAGCCGCTCGCCGTCGAAGTGCACCGTACGGCCGGCGACTTCTTCGGCACCTTTGGTCTGCGGGTGACGGAGGGGCGCGTGTACACGGCGGAGGAGGCGGCGGCCGAGGAACCGGTGGTGGTCCTCGGGGCGGCGCTGGCCCGGAAGCTGTTCGGCCGGGCGCCGGCGGTGGGGCGGCTGGTGCAGCTCGACGGCGAGCCCCGGCAGGTGGTCGGCGTCGCGCGGTCCGTGGACGTCCCGCTCGGCGAGGCCGACCTGTGGACACCGCTGACCGGCGTCGTGTGGAGCAACCGCGTGTCCCACCACCTCGATGTCTTCGCCCGCCTCGCCGAGGGGGCCGGTGTGGAGCGGGCGCGCGGCGAGCTGGCGGCCGCGTCGCGGGCCGCGGCGCGCCGCGCCGCCGCCACCGACGCCGGCTGGGAGGCGCGGCTCGTGCCGCTGCACGAAGACGTCGTGGCGCCGGTGCGGCCGGCGCTCCTGCTGTTCTCGGCCGCCGCCGTGCTGGTGCTGCTCCTCGCCGCCCTCGACGTCGGCTGCCTGCTCCTCGCGCGCGGTATGGGGCGGCGCCGGGAGCTGGCGCTGCGCTGCGCCTTGGGAGCGAGCCGGGCCGGCCTCGTGCGCCTGCTGCTGCTCGAGAGCGTGCTGCTGGCGGTGGCGGGGGTGTCGCTCGGCCTGCTGCTCGCCGCGGCCGGAGTCGGCGGCCTGCGCTGGCTGGCCCCCGCCGGACTGCCGCGCTTCGACCACGTCGCGCTGGGCGCCGGCGCCGCCCGCTTCGCCGTCGTCGCCGCGGCGTTCACCGCGCTGGCGGCGGGCCTGCTGCCGTTGGCCGAGCTGCGCCGCCTGTCCCTGGTGGACGCCCTCGACGAGGGCGGGCGCGGCGGCGGCCTCGGCGCGCGGCGGATCTTCGACCGCCTGGTGGTGGCCGAGGTGTCGCTCGCCCTGGTGCTGCTCGCCGGCACCGGCCTGTTGTCGCTCAGCGTCGTGCGCCTGACGCGGGTCGACCTGGGGTTCGAGCCGCGGGGGGTGCTGGCGGTGGAAGTGTCGCCGGCGCTGGCGGGCTACTTGCGGCCGGCCGAGCGGTCCGACCTCTACCGCCGCCTCGTCGAGCGGCTGGAGGCCCTGCCCGGGGTGGAGTCCGCCGCGGCGACGTCGCGGCTGCCGCTGAGCGGCTCCGGCGCCGAGCTGCGGTTCCTCGTCGGCGGCCGGCCGGTACCGACGAGCGCCGAGCAGCCGACCGCCGAGACGCGGGCGGTGTCGGACGCCTACTTCGCGACGCTCGGCATCCCGCGGCTCGCGGGACGGGCGCTGCGGCCCGCGGAGCAGGCGGCCGACGGCACGGCGGTGCTGGTCAACCGGGCGCTGGCCGAACGGATCTGGCGGCGAGAGGGCGCGGTGGGGCAGCGGCTCAGCCTCGACGGCCCGGACGGTCCGTGGCTGCAGGTGGTCGGTGTGGTCGGCGACGTGCGCCACTTCGGGCCGGCGGCGGCCGCGCCACCGGAGGTCTACGTGCCGCTGGCGCGCGACCCGTGGCCGTCGGCCACCCTGGTGGTGCGCAGCGACGGCGGCGATCCCCGCGCCCTGGTGCCGGCGGTGCGCCGTGCCGTCGCCGCCGTCGCCCCCGACCTGCCGCCCACCCGCGTAGTGGCGATGGAGGAGCTCTACGCCGCGGCGGTGGCGCGGCCGCGCTTCCACCTCGCGCTGGTGGCCTCGTTCGCCCTCCTCGCGCTGGTGCTCGCGGCGGTGGGCCTCTACGGTACACAGGCCTACCACGTGGCGCTGCGGCGCCACGAGATCGGCGTACGGATGAGCCTCGGCGCGCGGCCGGCCGAGGTGGCGGGATGGGT
>CAZLBJ010000506.1:0-4963 GCA_964557755.1 uncultured Thermoanaerobaculia bacterium | reverse complement strand
TGTGGGTGTCGACGGTGCGGCTGTCGACGTCCTCGGCGTAGCCCCAGACGTCGCTGAGCAGGCGGCTGCGGGTCTGCACGCGGCCGCGGCGCTCCATCATCAGCTTGAGGAGGCGGAACTCGGTGGCGGTGAGGGTGACCTCGCGGCCGCGCACCAGCACCCGGTGGGCGGCGGTGTCGAGCTCGATCTGGCCCACCGAGACCACCTCGCGCTCCGCCGCCGCGCCGTCGCCGTCGCCGCCGGGCTGCATGCGGCGCAGCACCGCCTTGGCGCGCAGCACCACCTCGCGCGGCGAGAACGGCTTGCTGATGTAGTCGTCCGCCCCCAGCTCGAGGCCGACGATGCGGTCGACCTCCTCGCCGCGGGCGGTGAGCATGACGATCGGGATGCCCGCCGTGGCGGCGTCGCGCTTGAGCGTGCGGGTGATCTCGAGGCCGCCGATGCCGGGCAGCATGAGGTCGAGGATCACCAGGTCCGGCCGCTCGCGGCGGATCGCCTCCAGCGCCGCGTCGCCGCGCGCCTCGAGCGCCACCTCGAAGCCCTCCTTGCGGAGGTTGTAGGCCAGCACCTCGGCGATGTCCGGCTCGTCTTCGACGACGTAGATGCGGGCCTCTGCCATGTGCCGGAAGGCTAGCACGCGGATCTCCACAGCGGCTGTGGAAAACACTGTCGAAATCGCTGCGAAAAACGCCGCCGGCCCCGCCTCCGACAGGCTCCCGTGCATCTTGACCAAGGCCGTGTGCAAAGCAGCAAGTACCGTGTTTTCAGCGGTTTGCGAAGATAATCAGGGAAATCGCCGGTAAACGCGGGGCCGGCGCCGCCGGTTTTCCACAGAAAGGGGTGTAAATCCGGCGTGAGAACTATGTGAACTCCGTGTGACGGCGCCCCCCGCCGCGGAGGATCCTGCATCCCGGGCGCAGGAAACGGCGCCGCCGCGGGTTCCAGTCGACGAGAGCGGGCGGCGGCGCCGCCCGCCACGACGACCAACCACGGAGACCTCCCGACCATGACCTCGAACCTTCGTTCCATGCTGCGCGTCGCCCTCGTCCTGCTCGCCGTCGCCGCCCTGGCGGCGGCGGTGCCGGTGGCCGCCCAGGGCGGTCCCGGCGGCGGGC
This sequence comes from uncultured Thermoanaerobaculia bacterium, assembly GCA_964557755.1. Taxonomy (GTDB): domain Bacteria; phylum Acidobacteriota; class Thermoanaerobaculia; order Multivoradales; family JBCCEF01; genus CAZLBJ01. Next base: position 3,848 of record CAZLBJ010000506.1, on the reverse strand, counting down.
GCCACGGCGGCCCCGGCCCCGGCCCTGGCCCCGGCGGCGACCACGCCTTCGGCGCCCACCGCGGCGGCCACGGCTTCCACCCCGGGCGCTTCGCCCGCTTCCTCGACCACACCGCCGAGCAGGTCGAGGCCGCCCGCGCCATCTTCGACGCCGCCCGCGAGGAGACCAAGCCGGTGCGCGAGGCCCAGCGCGCCCTCCACGACGAGCTGAAGGCGCTGCTCGACACCGACTCGCCGGACGCCACGGCGGTGGGCGAGCTGGTGCTGTCGCTGCACGCCGACCGCGGGCAGGTGAAGGCCATCCACGAGGCCGCCTTCGAGGAGTTCAAGGCGCTGCTCACCGCCGAGCAGCTCGCCAAGCTCGAGCGGCTGCGGGAGGTGCGCCGCCACTTCGGCGCCCCGCGCGGCCCCTTCGCCGATCCGGGCGACGACGCCTGACCGGCGCCTCCACGGCGCCGTTCCGGGGCGCCGCTCCCGCCGCCGGCCGAGGCCCGGCGACGGGGCGGCGCCCCGCTTCCTTTCGCACCCTCGTGTGATAGCTTTCGAGAGGCGGCCGGCCCCCCCGGCCGGTCCGGTTCCACGCACCGGCCCACCCCGTCCCGAACGCTCCCAGCGAGGTCCCCGATGTCGTCCGAAACCCGAGATGCGCTGCGCCGCACGCCGCTCTACGAGGCCCACCGCGACGCCGGCGGCAAGATCGTTCCCTTCGCCGGCTGGGAGATGCCGGTGCAGTACGCAGGCGTCATCGACGAGCACCGCGCCGTGCGCGACGCCGCAGGCCTGTTCGACGTCTCGCACATGGGCGAGATCCGCGTCCGCGGCGCCGGTGCCGAGGCCTTCCTCCAGCACCTGACGCCGAACGACGTCGCCAAGCTGGCGGTGGGGCGGGCGCACTACAGCGGCCTGCTCACCCAGGCGGGCACCTACGTCGACGACCTGCTGGTCTACCACCTGGGCGAGGACGACTACCTGCTGGTGGTCAACGCCGCCAACCGCGCCGCGGACTTCGGCTGGGTGGAGGGCCGCGCCCGCGGCTGGAACGAGGCCGGCCAGACGCCGGTCGAAGTGGCGGACGTCTCGGACGACTACGCGCTGCTCGCCGTGCAGGGGCCGGCGGCGCCCGGGATCGTGCAGCGCCTCGCCGACCGCCCGCTCGACGAGGTGCGCTACTACGGCTTCACCGCGGGGACGGTGGCCGGCGCCGAGGCGCTGATCTCGCGCACCGGCTACACCGGCGAGGACGGCTTCGAGCTCTACGTGGCGCCGGCCGACGCGCCCGGGCTGTGGCGGCGCCTGCTCGCCGAGGGCGCCGGCGACGGCCTGGTGCCGGCCGGCCTCGGCGCCCGCGACACCCTGCGCCTGGAGGCCGCCATGGCCCTCTACGGCCACGAGCTCGATCGCGAGACGACGCCGCTCGAGGCCGGCCTCGGCTGGGTGGTCAAGCTCGACAAGGGCGACTTCGTCGGCCGCGAGGCGCTGGTGCGCCAGAATGAGGCGGGCGTCGAGCGCACCCTGGTCGGCTTCGAGGTCGAGGGCCGCGGCATCGCCCGCGAGGGCCACGGCGTCTCGGTCGGCGGCGAGCCGGCCGGCCGCGTCACCAGCGGCACCTGGAGCCCGACCTTCGAGAAGGCGCTGGGCCTCGCCTACGTGCCGGTCGAGCACGGTGCGCCGGGCACCGCGCTCGGCCTCGACGTGCGCGGCCGCGAGGTCGCCGCCCGCGTCGTCGAGACGCCGTTCTACCGCCGCAGGAAGTAGCCCCGGGCGCCGCCGCCACGCTAGCCGGAGCCGGACGTCGGATGCGATAATCACCCCGCCCCGGAGGGACCGGCGCGCCCGTGCGCCCGGCCGCCATCCGCGGGCTCTCGCCGAGGAGGAGGGCACATGTACCCCAGCGACTATCTCTACTCGAAGGAGCACGAGTGGGTCCGCGTCGACGACGACGTCTGCGTCGTCGGCATCACCGACTTCGCGCAGCAGGAGCTGGGCGAGGTGGTCTTCGTCGAGATGCCCGAAGTGGGGCAGGTCTTCGACGCCGGCGACGAGATCGGCACCATCGAGTCGGTCAAGGCGGTGGCCGAGGTCTACACGCCGGTGGCCGGCGAGGTGGTGGAGGTCAACGACGCGGTGGTCGACGACCCCGAGGTGCTCAACGACGACCCGCACAAGGAGGGCTGGCTGGTGAAGGTCCGCCACTCCTCGGCGTCCGACCTCGCGAGCCTGATGAAGGCCGACGAGTACGAGAAGTTCGTCGAAGACGGAGGCGAGTGACCCCATGAGCCGCGACGCGCAGCTGCTCGAGCCGCCGCGGGCGGAGGCGCCCGCCGGCGGCGAGGCGGCGGAGGCCGGCGCCGGCGCGCCGCGCTCCCCCCTCGACCCCACCGACACCTTCCCGCGCCGCCACCTCGGCTCCGGGCCCGACGAGCTCGCCGCCATGCTGGAGACGGTGGGCGTCGGCTCGCTCGACGAGCTGGTGGACGCCGCCGTGCCGCGCGACATCCGCATGCCGCGGCCGCTCGCCCTGCCGCACGTCGAGGGGCTGCCCGCCGGCCGCCCGCCCACCGAGCGCGAGCTCCTGGCGCGCCTGGCGGCGATGGCACGGCGCAACCGCCTGTTCCGCTCCTACCTCGGCATGGGCTACCACGACTGCGTGACGCCGGGGGTCATCCAGCGCAACGTGCTGGAGAACCCGGGCTGGTACACGCAGTACACGCCCTACCAGTCGGAGATCTCGCAGGGGCGGCTGGAGGCGCTGCTCAACTTCCAGACCATGGTCGCCGACCTCACCGGCCTGCCGGTGGCCAACGCGTCGCTGCTCGACGAGGCCACCGCCGCCGCCGAGGCGATGAGCCTGTGCCTGGGGCTGGCGAAGAAGGACCAGGCCGAGGGCGCCTTCTTCGTCGCCGGCCACTGCCACCCGCAGACGATCGCCGTCGTCGAGACGCGCGCCGAGGCGCTCGGCGTCGAGGTGCGGGTGGGCGACCCTGCGACGGCCGAGCTCGGCGACTGCTTCGGCCTCCTCGTCCAGTACCCGACGACCGACGGCCGCGTCCTCGATCTCGAGCCGGTGCTGGCGCGCGCCGCCGCCGCCGGCGCCAAGACGGTGGTGGCCGCCGACCTCTTGGCGCTGACCCTGCTGCGGCCGCCGGGCGAGATGGGCGCCGACGTCGCCGTCGGCTCGGCGCAGCGCTTCGGCGTGCCGCTCGGCTACGGCGGCCCGCACGCCGCCTACCTCGCCACCCGCGAGGAGTACAAGAGGCAGATCCCGGGCCGCATCATCGGCGTCTCGCGCGACGCCCAGGGCGACGTCGCCTACCGCATGGCGCTGCAGACCCGCGAGCAGCACATCCGGCGCGAGAAGGCGACCAGCAACATCTGCACGGCGCAGGTGCTGCTCGCCATCATGGCCGGCTTCTACGCCGTCTACCACGGCCCCGAGGGGCTGCGGCAGATCGCTCGCCGCGTCCACGCGCTGACCGCGACGCTGGCCGAGGGGCTGCGCCGGCTCGGCTTCGAGCTCGGCGACGAGCCCTACTTCGACACCCTGCGCGTCGGCCTCGGCGACCGCGCCACAGCCGAGGTGCTGGCCGCCGCCGAGGCGCGGCGGATCAACCTGCGCGCCCTCGACGAGGGCACCGTGGGCCTGTCGCTCGACGAGGCGACGAGCCGCGAGGAGGTGGGCGAGCTGCTCGACCTCTTCGCCGGCTTCGGCAGCCACGACACCGACGTCTCCGACCTCGACGCCCTGCTGGCGGCGGCGGACCTGGAGCTCGCGGCGCCGCACGCGCGCACCTCGGAGTACCTCACCCACCCGGTGTTCCACCGCTTCCACACCGAGCACGAGATGCTGCG
>CAZLBJ010000505.1:0-2605 GCA_964557755.1 uncultured Thermoanaerobaculia bacterium | reverse complement strand
TTGGAGGGGGGCTCGCCTCCTCGTCCACGGGCCGCCACCGGCGGAGGACTCCGGCGGGTATTGCCCTTGGCCCGCTCCCGGGGTCCCTACCCGAGGACCCACCCCACCCCGGAGACCGGCGGTGGCCCCGCAGGAAGAATGCGGGCGTTGGTGGCGGCGAGGCGGAGGCAGACATTCAGTCTCAGCCACCAGGGGGAACGTCAACAGCCCAGTTGACAGGGTCGGTCCAGGAGTGCTACAAAATTAGCACGTCGCTACGAAACTAGCATCCGACCCGGACGTAGTGCCAAGGGAGACCCGATGCCGAGACCGACGAAGACGGACCTGCACGCGTTGAGCCGCCGCGAGCGGCAGATCATGGACCTGCTGCTGGAGAAGGGGGAGGCGAGCGCCGAGGAGGTGCGCGGCGGCCTGCCCGAGGCGCCGAGCAACTCGGCGGTGCGCGCCCTGCTCGCGCGGCTGGAGGAGAAGGGCCACGTGCGCCACGAGGAGAAGGGGCTGCGCTACGTCTACGCGCCCGCGGTGTCGCGGCGCGCCGCCCGCGAGTCGGCGGTGTCGCGCCTGGTGCGGGTGTTCTTCGGCGGCTCGGTGGCGCAGGCGGTCAACGGCCTGCTCGACCACGGCAGCGAGCGGCTGGACGACGAGGAGCTCGACCACCTCGCCGCCGCCATCGACGCCGAGCGCCGGCGGAGGGCGGACCGATGAGCGGCCTGCTCGACGCCCTCGCCGCGCTTCCGGCCGGCGGCCTCGCCCTCCTCGCCATCAAGGGCACGCTGGTGCTCGCCCTCGGCGGCCTCGCCGCCCTGCTGCTCGGCCGAGCCTCCGCCGCCGCCCGCCACCGCGTGTGGGTGGCCACCCTCGCCTCCCTGGTGCTGCTGCCGCTGGCCTCCCTGGCGCTGCCGGGGCTCGACCTGGCGGTGCTGCCCGGTGAGCGAGCGGCGAGAGGGGCGGTGTCGCCGCAGCCGGCCGTGGGCAGCGTCGCCACCGGCACGGCCCCGGCCGCCGACGCGGCGTCCGCCGCGAGCGCGCGCCACGTCGCGGCTCCGTCGCCCCATGCTACGCCCGGCGCGGCTCCGTGGCCGGCGATGGCGCCTGCCGCCGCGGCTCCGACGCCCGCTGCCGCGCCGGACGCCGCGGCGCCGCGCTCCGCGGCCGCTGCCGGCACCGAAGCTCCCCGGCATGCGGCCACGCTCGGCACCGTGGCTCTGCCGCCCGCGGTGCGGCCGGCGCTGGGCGGCGCTTCCAGTGACGCCGCCGCTCCCGCTACCCTCGCCGCCTTTCCTTTCGCTGAGGTGTTCGCCACCGTCTACCTCGCTGGCCTCATCCTCTGCGTCGCCTGGCTCCTTCTCGGTGTCGTCCTCGTCCGCCGTTGGGTGCGGACCGGTCGCGACGTCACCGCCGACCCGGCCTTTGCACCGATCCTCGCCGAGATCCTTCGCCGCCTCGCCCTGCCCGGGCCGGTGTCCCTGGTAGTCAGCCCGCGGGTGCGCGTGCCGATGGTCTGGTTACCTCCGATCGCCTCGCGCCGCGCCGCCGCCACCGTCCTGCTGCCGCCCGCCGCCGCCTCCTGGTCGCGCGCCCACCGCCGCGACGCCCTCGTCCACGAGTTGGCGCACGTCGAGCGCGGCGACGGGCCGGTGCAGCTCCTCGCCCGCCTCGCCGTCGCCGCCTGGTGGTTCCACCCGCTGGCCTGGGTGGCCCTGTCGCGGCTGCGCCTCGAGGCCGAGCGCGCCTGCGACGACCGCGTGCTCGCCGCCGGCTCGGCGTCGTGCGACTACGCCGAGCGCCTGGTGGAGCTCGCCCGCGGCGCCTCGCGGCTGCGGCCGCAGGCGGCGGTGGCGATGGCCGGGCGCAGCCAGCTCGCGCGCCGCATCCAGGCGTTGCTCGACGCCGGCCGCCGCCGCGCGCCGCTCGGCCGCCCGGCGGCGCTCGTGGTGTCGCTCGCCGTGCTGCTGCCGGCGCTGGCGCTGGCGCCGGTGCGCCTGACGGCGGCCACCGGCGGCGCCGGCGACCTGCTGGCGACCGCCGACGCGCTGGCGGACCGCGGAGGTGAAGCGCGCGACCGGAACGGCGCCGCCGACACGCTGGCGGAGCGCGGCGGTGCGGCGCGCGACGGGAAGGACGCCGGCGAGGCGCTGGAGAGGCGCGGCGGCGGGGATGGCGACAGGGACGGCGACGACGGCGACGTGGAGCTGAAAGCCGGCGCGACGCCGCTGATGCGGGCCGTCCACGCCGGCGACGGCGCCGCCGCCGACCGCCTGCTCGCCGCCGGCGCCGACCCGGACGAAGGCGTGGACGGCGGCGGCACGCCGTTGATCCTCGCCGCCGCGCAGGGCGACGCCGGCATGGTGCGCCGCCTGCTGGCCGCCGGTGCCGACCCGGACGCGGTCGAGGACGGCCGCCGCCGCACCGGCCTGCCGCGCAGCCCGCTGGGCGCCGCCGCCCGCTCCGGCGACCTCGAGACCGTCGGCCTGCTGCTCGCCGCCGGCGCCGGCGCCGACCTGACGCCTCGCGGCGACGCCTCGCCGCTGATCACCGCCGCCCGCCACGCCCACGCCGAGGTGGCGCGGCGCCTCCTGGCGGCCGGCGCCGACGCCGGGGCGGC
>CAZLBJ010000504.1:0-13620 GCA_964557755.1 uncultured Thermoanaerobaculia bacterium | reverse complement strand
GAGCGCTCCGGCGACCGCATGCGGCTCACCATCTACACCTCGCGGCCGGGCATCATCATCGGCCGCAAGGGCGCCGAGGTCGACAAGCTGCGCGACGACCTGGTCAAGCAGATCGGGCGCGAGGTGCACATCAACATCCAGGAGATCCAGCGCCAGGAGCTCGACGCCCAGCTCGTGGCGCAGTCGATCGCCGGCCAGCTCGAGCGCCGGGTGGCTTTCCGCCGGGCCATGCGCAAGTCGATGGAGTCGGCGTTCCGCTTCGGCGCCAAGGGGGTGAAGATCATGGTCTCCGGCCGCCTCGGCGGCCACGAGATCGCCCGCACCGAGTGGTACCAGGAGGGACGCCTGCCGCTGCACACGCTGAAGGCGGACATCGACTACGGCCTCGCCGAGGCACGCACCTCCTACGGCGTCATCGGCGTCAAGGTCTGGGTGTACCGCGGCGACCTGGTGCGCGAGAAGAGCCGCCGCAGCGCCTAGACGGCACGAGGAACAAGGAGAGATCGCACCATGTTGATGCCGAAGAAGGTCAAGTACCGCAAGCAGCAGCGCGGCCGGCGCAGCGGTCCCGCCAAGGGCGGCGACTACATCGCGTTCGGCCACTACGCCCTGCAGGCGCTCGAGCCGGGCTGGGTGACCTCGCGCCAGATCGAGTCCGCCCGCGTCGCCATCACCCGCGCCATCAAGCGCGGCGGCAAGGTGTGGATCCGCGTCTTTCCGGACAAGCCGTTCACCAAGAAGCCGCTCGAGACCCGCATGGGCAAGGGCAAGGGCCCGCCGGAGGGCTGGGTGGCGGTGGTCAAGCCGGGCCGCATCCTCTACGAGCTCGAGGGCGTCACCCCCGAGGTGGCCGCCCAGGCGATGCGCCTGGCCGCCTACAAGCTGCCGGTGAAGACCCGCTTCCTCACCCGCGACGACGAGCTGCGGTAAGGGGGACGTGAGATGGCCTTGAAAGCGAGTGAGCTGAGGGAGCTGACGGTCGAGGAGCTGGAGACGAGGGAACAGGAGCTGGCGGACCAGCTGTTCGCCCTGCGGGTGCAGAAGGTCACCGGCCAGCTCGAGATCCCGGCCAAGGTTTCGCAGACGAAGCGGGACCTCGCCCGGGTGCTGACGGTGCTCAATGCGAAGCGCCGCGAATCGCAGGGAAGCGAGGAGTAGGAGCCATGGCAGAGACGGAGAACGGTCGCAACCCGCAGTCCAAGGTGGGCACGGTGGTCCGCGACAAGATGGACAAGACGGTGGTGGTGGCGGTCAGGCAGATCTACATCCACCCCCTCTACCACCGGTACGTCAACCGTACCCGCAAGTTCGCCGCCCACGATGAGGCCAACGAGTGCCGCATCGGGGACCAGGTGGAGATCGTCTCCAGCCGACCGCTGTCGCGCACCAAGCGCTGGCGCGTGCGGGAGATCCTGAAGCGCGCCGAGTAGGGCGAGGAGCGACGAGCCATGATCCAGATGGGAACGATCCTCGACGTGGCGGACAACTCGGGGGCCAAGAAGATCGCCTGCATCCACCTGCGCGGCGGCTCGGCGGGCCAGTACGGCACGCTGGGCGACGTCATCACCGCCTCGGTCAAGGAGGCGACGCCGGACGGCACGGTGAAGAAGGGCCAGGTGGTGCGCGCCGTCATCGTGCGCACCGCCAAGGAGCGGCGCCGCAAGGACGGCAGCTACATCCGCTTCGACAACAACTCGGCGGTGCTGATCAACGACGCCGGCGAGCCGATCGGCACCCGCGTCTTCGGACCGGTGGCGCGCGAGCTGCGCGAGCGCCGCTTCATGAAGATCGTGTCGCTGGCGCCCGAGGTGATCTAGGAGCCGACATGCAGAAGACGAAGATCAAGAAGAACGACCAGGTGCTGGTTACCGCCGGCAAGGACCGCGGCGCCCGCGGCAAGGTGCTGCGCGTGCTGCCGCAGAAGGACCGCGCCATCGTCGAGCGGGTCAACCTGATGAAGCGCCACACGCGGCCCAACCCGCAGCGCGGCATCCAGGGCGGCATCCTGGAGACCGAGGCGCCGATCCACGTGTCGAACCTGATGCTGATCTGCCCGGAGTGCGGCAAGCCGTCGCGCACCGGCAGCAAGCGCCTCGACGACGGCACCCGCGTGCGCGTCTGCAAGGCGTGCAAGGCCACCGTAGCCTGACGAACACCAACCACCGCACCGGTCCCGTGGCCCACGACGGCGACGGCTGACGCCACGGAAACCGGGCAGAGGTCGAAGAGGGAATGGCGAAGAAGAAGCAGGACGCCGCGGACGCCGCGGCCGAGACGCCGGCGAAGAAGAAGGCCGGCAAGGCAGCCGCCGGCAACGGCTACGTGCCGCGCCTCAAGCAGCGCTACCGCGACGAGGTGCGCGCCAAGCTGATGCAGGAGTTCGGCATCGACAACCCGATGGCCGTGCCGCGGATCGACAAGGTCTGCCTCAACATGGGCGTCGGCGACGCGATCCAGAACATCAAGGTGCTCGACGACGCGGTCGACGAGCTGGCGGCGATCGCCGGGCAGCGGCCGATGATCACCCGCGCCGTCAAGTCGATCGCCAACTTCAAGCTGCGCGCGGGGATGCCGATCGGCGCCCGCGTGACGCTGCGCGGCGAGGCCATGTGGCACTTCCTCGACCGCCTGATCTCCGTGGCGCTGCCGCGGGTGCGCGACTTCCGCGGCACGCCGGCGCGCAGCTTCGACGGGCGCGGCAACTACACCATGGGGATCCGGGACCACCTGATCTTCCCCGAGGTCGACTACAACAGGGTCGAACGATCGAAGGGCCTCAACGTCACCGTCGTGACCACGGCGGGCAACGACGAGCGGGCCTTCTACCTGCTGCGCGAGCTCGGCATGCCCTTCGCGCGACGCGGCCAGGCGAGCTGAGAGGAGCGACGACGATGGCGACCGCAGCCAAGATGGCCAAGACCCTCAAGAAGCCGAAGTACCAGGTTCGTCACAGGAACCGCTGCCGGATCTGCGGCCGCTCGCGCGGCTACTACCGGAAGTTCGGCCTGTGCCGCATCCACCTTCGGGACCTCGCGCTGCAGGGCTACCTGCCCGGCGTGATCAAGTCGAGCTGGTAGGAGCGAGACGACCATGACGATGACCGACCCGATCGCGGACCTGCTCACCCAGATCCGCAACGCGCTGCTCGCCAAGCACGACCGCCTGGACGTGCCGTCCTCGAAGCTCAAGCTCGAGGTCTGCCGCGTCCTCAAGCAGGAGGGGTTCATCGAGAACTTCCGCCTGGTCGAGGCCGAGCCCCAGTCGGCGATCCGCATCTACCTGCGCTACGACCGCCAGGGCGTGCCGGCGATCCAGCACATGCGCCGCGTGTCGAAGCCCGGGCGCCGCGTCTACCGCGGCGTCGACGACCTGCCCGAGGTGCGCAACGGCCTCGGCGTGGGAATCCTCTCGACGTCGCAGGGCCTGCTCACCGACACCGAGGCGCGCGAGCGCCGGGTGGGCGGCGAGCTCCTGTGCGAGCTCTGGTAGGAGTCACCAGCCATGTCACGAATCGGAAGGATGCCGATCGAGGTGCCGAGCGGCACCAAGGTCGCGATCGACGACGACGTCTTCACCGCCGAGGGCCCGAAGGGCAAGGTGTCGCAGCCGCTCTTCGCGGGCTTCCCGGTGGAGATCGACGACGGCACGGTGAGCGTCTCGCGCCCCGGCGACAGCGGCCCCGACCGCGCCAAGCACGGCCTGCTGCGCTCGCTGCTGGCCAACGCGGTGCAGGGCGTCGCCCAGGGCTGGACGAAGCAGCTCGACATCATCGGCGTCGGCTATCGCGCCGAAGTCAGGGGCGGCGACGTGCACTTCGCCCTCGGCTACTCGCACCCGGTGATCTACCCGGTCCCCGAAGGGATCTCGATCGAGGTCGACAAGAACAACCGGGTCACCGTCACCGGCGCCGACCGCCAGCGCGTCGGCCAGGTGGCCGCCGAGATCCGCAAGCTGCGCAAGCCCGACCCCTACAAGGGCAAGGGCATCAGGTACACCGGCGAGATCATCCGCCGCAAGGTCGGCAAGGCCGGAGCGAAGTGATGAGCGACTATCTGACCAGAAAGAGCAAGCAGAAGCGGGCGCGCCGCAAGCGGGCCCACTTCCGGGTGCGCAACCGCATGCGGGGCACGGCCGAGCGGCCGCGCCTGGCGGTGTTCAAGAGCGCGCGCCACATCTACGCGCAGGTGATCGACGACGACGCCGGCCGCACCCTGGTGCAGGCCAGCACGCTCGACGCCGAGGTCGCCGGCAAGATCGACGGCGCCCGCGGCAACATCGCCGCCGCCAAGGTGGTGGGCGAGGTGGTCGCCGCGCGGGCCAAGCAGAGCGGCATCGAGCGGGTCGTGTTCGATCGCGGCGGCTTCATCTATCACGGCAAGGTCAAGGCGGTCGCGGAAGCTGCCCGCGAGCACGGACTGCAACTCTAGGAGGCGAGCGTGGCGAGGAACTTCGAGCGCGACAGCGAACTGTTCGAGCAGGTCGTCTACATCAACCGCGTCACCAAGGTGGTGAAGGGCGGCAAGAACTTCTCGTTCACCGCCCTGGTGGTGGTGGGCGACGGCCAGGGCCGGGTGGGCTACGGCACCGGCAAGGCGAAGGAGGTGCCCAACGCCATCCGCAAGGGCATCGACATCGCCAAGCGGACGATGGTGCGGGTGCCGATGAAGGGAACCACCATCCCGCACGAGGTGATCGGCGTCTTCGGCGCCGGCCGCGTGCTGATGAAGCCCGCCTCCGAGGGCACCGGCGTCATCGCCGGCGGCCCGGTGCGGGCGGTGCTGGAGACCGCCGGCATCCAGGACATCCTCACCAAGTCCCTGGGCACCACCAACCCGCAGAACGTGGTCAAGGCCACCTTCGCGGCGCTGCTCGACCTGCGCGACGCGCGCGAGGTGGCCCGCCTGCGAGGCAAGTCCGGCCGCGCGGCCGGCGAGCAGACCGCCGCCGGCGCGGCATGAAACCGCCGGGGCCGCCGGCCCCGGACCTGAGTTGGAGCTACTGAGATGGCGAAGAAGAAGTCGGACGCGCCCAAGATGTTGAAGATCCGCCAGGTGAAGAGCGTCATCGGCACCAAGCGGCCGCACCGCGAGGTGGTGCGCAGCCTCGGGCTGCGCCACCCCCACCACGTGGTGGAGCGGCAGGACACGCCGGCGGTGCGCGGCATGGTGAACAAGGTGGCCTACATGGTCGAGATCGTCGAGGAGCCGTCATGAAGCTGCACGACCTGACCCCGGCGAAGGGGAGCAAGCAGAAGCGCAAGCGCGTCGGCCGCGGTCCCGGCTCCGGCCTGGGCAAGACCGCCGGCCGCGGCGAGAAGGGCCAGAAGTCGCGCAGCGGATACAGCCGCCGTCCGGGCTTCGAGGGCGGCCAGATGCCGCTCGTCCGCCGGGTGCCGAAGCGGGGCTTCACCAACGTCTTCCGCACCGTCTACTCGGTGGTCAACGTCGGCGTCCTGGCGGCGCGCCAGGACCTCGAGGGCCGCATCGACCCGCAAGTGCTGCGCGACGCCGGCCTGGCGCGCCGCAACCGGCCGGTCAAGGTGCTGGCCAAGGGCGAGATCGACCGCGCGGTCACCGTCGCGGCGCACAAGTTCAGCAAGGCGGCGCGCGAGAAGATCGAGGCCGCCGGCGGCACCTGCGAAGAGCTGGGCGAGGAGTCGGGCCAGTGATCGACAGCTTCCGGAACATCTTCAACATCCCCGATCTGCGCAACCGCATCCTGTTCATGTTCGGGATGCTGGCGGTGTACCGGGTGGGGTGCCACATCGTCACCCCGGGCGTCGACCCGAGCGCGCTACTGGAGTTCATGCAGGCCACCGAGGGGACCATCTTCGGCTTCGTCAACACCTTCACCGGAGGTGCGCTGGCCAACGCCGCGGTGTTCTCGCTGGGCATCATGCCGTACATCACGGCGTCGATCATCCTGCAGCTCCTGACGGTGGTGTGGCCGTACCTCGAGAAGCTCTCCAAGGAGGGCGAGCTCGGGCGGCGCAAGATCACCCAGTACACGCGCTACGGCACCATCCTCATCTCGGCCATCCAGTCGACGGCGATCTCCGTCTTCCTGCAGAAGGTGACGACGCCGAGCGGCGCGCCGCTGGTGCCGGAGGGCGGCATCGGCTTCATCCTCACCACCGTGCTCACCCTGACCACCGGCTGCGCCGTGGTCATGTGGCTGGGCGAGCAGATCAGCGAGCGCGGCATCGGCAACGGCATCTCGCTGATCATCTTCGCCGGCATCGTGGTGGGCCTGATCCCGGCCATCCTCGACACCTTCGGGCGCGTCCAGGCGGGCACCCTCAACGCCATCGCCATGGTGGTCCTGGCGGTGTTCATGGTGGCGGTCGTCGCCTTCATCGTCTTCATGGAACGCGCCCAGCGCCGCATCCCGGTGCAGTACGCCAAGCGCGTGGTGGGGCGCCGCATCTACGGCGGCCAGAACACCTACCTGCCGCTGCGCGTCAACACCGGCGGCGTCATCCCGGTGATCTTCGCCAGCTCGGTGATCATGGTGCCGGTGACCGCCGCCAACATGATCCAGGTGCCGTGGCTGCAGCGGGTCTCCGAGATCTTCGGCTACGGCTCGCCGCTGTACTACCTGCTCTACGGGGTGATGATCATCTTCTTCTCGTACTTCTACGTGTCGATCATCTTCAACCCCGCGGACCTGGCCGAGAACATGCGCAAGTACGGCGGCTTCATCCCGGGCATCCGGCCGGGCAAGCGCACCGCCGAGTACATCGACAACATCCTCACCCGCATCACGCTGGTGGGCTCGCTGTACCTGGCGGTGGTGTCGATCCTGCCGGACTTCATGCTCTCGGGCTTCAAGGTGGGGGCGCTGCCGGTCGTCGGCACGCGCCTCGACCCGTACTTCCCGACCTGGTTCACCGAGGGCATGGGCATCACCTTCTACTTCGGCGGCACCTCGCTGCTGATCGTGGTCGGCGTTGCCATGGACACCATCCAGCAGATCGAGAGCCAGCTCGTGATGCGCAACTACGAGGGGTTCATGAAGCGCGGGAGGCTGCGTGGACGCCGGGGGTGAGCCTCCGCGTCTGATCCTGCTGGGCCCGCCGAACTCGGGCAAGGGGACGCAGGCGAAGAAGGTGTCGGCCCGGCTCGGCGTCCTCGCCATCTCGACCGGCGACATGCTGCGCCGGGCGGTGGCGGACGGCAGCGAGCTGGGCAGGCGGGTGGAGTCGACGCTCGCCGCCGGCCGCCTGGTGGACGACGAGACGATGGCGACGCTGGTCGAGGATCGCCTGTCGTGCGAGGACGCCGAGGACGGCTTCCTCCTCGACGGCTACCCGCGGACGCTGGGGCAGGCGCGGACGCTGGACCGCATCCTCGAGGACTGCGGCGAGCGGCTCGACGCCGCCATCCTCATCCGGGTGCCGGAGGAGGAGCTGATCCGCCGCGGCCTCGACCGCGGGCGGGACGACGACGACGAGGCGGTCCTGCGGGAGCGCCTGAAAGTGTACGGGGAAGACACGGAGCCGCTGGTGGGTTACTATAAGGAGTCCGGCCTCCTGCTGGAGGTCGACGGCCACCGGCCGATCGACGAGGTCACCTCCTGCATCTTCGCCAAGCTCGGGGTCGAGAGCCCGACGGGGGCATAGCCCCCGAGGGGCGCTTTTGCGCTGGACGCACGGAAGGACGAGGGAAAGGAACACGAAGCCATGAAGGTACGATCGTCGGTGAAGCGGATGTGCGCCAAGTGCAAGATCGTCCGCCGCAAGGGCGTCGTCCGGGTGATCTGCGAGAACCCGAAGCACAAGCAGCGGCAGGGCTGACGCCGCACATCCACACCAGGGGAGAGCTATGGCACGTATCGCAGGCGTCGACCTGCCCCAGAACAAGCAGGTCTGGATCGGGCTGACCTACATCTACGGCATCGGCCAGGCGCGCGCGCAGAAGATCCTCGCCCAGGCGGCGGTCGAGACCGTCACCAAGGTCAAGGACCTCACCGAGGACGAAGTGCGCCGCATCCGCGGCGTCATCCAGGAGGAGGGCACCGTCGAGGGCGATCTGCGCAAGGAGGTCTCCCAGAACATCAAGCGGCTGATGGAGATCGGCTCCTACCGCGGCGTCCGGCACCGCAAGTCGCTGCCGGTCCGTGGCCAGCGCACGCACACCAACGCCCGTACCCGCAAGGGTCCCAGCCGCGGCGCCGTGGCGGGCAAGAAGAAGGTCAAGAAGTAGATTCCGGGAGGCTAGCGACCAATGGCGAAAGCGGGCGGCAAGAAGGCCAAGAAGAGCACCAAGCGCAAGGAGAAGCGCAACGTCCCCCACGGGGTGGCGCACATCCAGGCGAGTTTCAACAACACCCTCATCTCCATCGCGGACCCCCAGGGCAACGTCGTCTCGTGGTCCTCGGCGGGCAAGGTGGGGTTCAAGGGATCGCGCAAGGGCACGCCCTTCGCCGCCCAGATGGCGGCGCAGAACGCGGCCCAGGTGGCGCGCAGCGAGGGCGTGCGCAGCGTCGACGTGCTGGTGCAGGGTCCGGGCGGCGGCCGCGAGGGCGCCATCCGCGCCATCCAGTCGGCCGGGGTCGACGTCAAGTCGATCCGCGACGTGACGCCGATCCCGCACAACGGTTGCCGGGCGCCGAAGCGCCGCCGCGTCTAGCCGCACGGGGTCCCGGACCCCAGGATTTTCCGCAGCCCGGCCGGTGGCGGAGTCGCCGCCGGCCCAACGTCTTCTCACAGGAGTCCCCGTAGCCTCGGGGAGTGGACGTCGACAGGAGAACCAGAGTGGCACGATACACGGGTCCCGTTTGCCGGCTTTGCCGCCGGGAACGGATGAAGCTGTTCTTGAAGGGCGACCGCTGCTTCAAGGAGAAGTGCGCCATCGAGCGGCGCGGCTACCCGCCCGGCCAGCACGGCGGCCGGCGCAGCCGGCGCATGCTGGGCTACGGCCTGCAGCTGCGCGAGAAGCAGAAGGTCAAGCGCACGTACGGGCTGCTGGAGCGCCAGTTCCGCGGCTACTTCAAGGAGGCCGACCGCAAGAAGGGCATCACCGGCGAGAACCTGCTGGTCATGCTCGAGCGGCGGCTCGACAACGTCGTCTACAGCCTCGGCTTCGCCTCGTCGCGGGCCCAGGGACGCCAGCTCGTCCGCCACGGCCACGTGCTGGTGGACGGCAAGCGCATCACCATCCCGTCCTACCAGGTCCGCGAGGGCATGACGGTGTCGGTGAAGGAAGGAAGCCGGAAGAACGACTTCATCCGTGCCAGCGTCGAGACAGCCCGCGGCCGCGGCGTCCCCGAGTGGCTGGAGCTGGACGCCGAGAGCTTCTCCGGCAAGGTCCTGCGCCTGCCCACCCGCGAAGACATCAAGCTGCCCATCCAGGAACAGCTCATCGTCGAGCTCTACAGCCGTTAGGAGTTCCAGAATGCTTTGGAAGGGCTTTCAGCGCCCCAAGCGCATCGAGACCGATCACGAGACCCTGACGTCGACGTACGGCAGGTTCACCGCCCAACCGTTCGAGCGTGGTTTCGCCACCACCCTCGGCAACGCCATGCGCCGCTGCCTGCTGTCGTCGATCGAGGGCGCGGCGATCACCGCCATCAACATCGAGGGCGTGCTCCACGAGTTCTCGTCGATGCCCGGCATCGGCGAGGACGTCACGGACGTCATCCTCAACCTGAAGCAGGTGCCCATCCTGCTGCACGGCGAGGAGCCGCGCATGCTGACGCTGGACGCCGACGGGCCGCGCGAGGTCACCTCGCGCGACTTCACCCACGACCCGCAGATCGAGGTCTTCGACAAGGGCGTCCACATCGCCACCCTCAACGAGGAGGGCAAGCTCCGCCTCCAGGCGCACGTCAAGAACGGCCGCGGCTACGTCTCCGCCGACCGCAACTTCGACGAGACCATGGGCATCGGGTGGATCCCGATCGACTCCGCCCACAGCCCGGTGCGGCGCGTCAACTACAAGGTCGAGGCGGCGCGCGTCGGCCAGGCCACCGACTACGAGCGGCTGGTGCTCGAGGTGTGGACCAACGGCACCATCTCGCCGGAGCTCGCGGTGTCGCGGGCGGCGATGCTGCTGCGCGACCACCTGGGCATCTTCATCAGCGCCGAGGAGTCGATCCGCCAGGCGGCGGAGGAGACCGGCGGCGGTCTCGACCCCTCGATGGAGGCGCTGCTGGCCAAGGAGATCGACCAGCTCGACCTGTCGGTGCGCTCGGTCAACTCGCTCAAGAACGCCAACGTCCACAGCCTGCGCGACCTCGTGGTGCGCACCGAGAAGGACATGCTGGAGACCAAGAACTTCGGCAAGAAGTCCCTCGAAGAGGTGATGGACAAGCTGCAGGCGCTGGGCCTCTCCCTCGGCATGGAGCTTCCCGACAAGCCCGCGTCGAGCGCGGCCTAGGCAAGGAGAGGGACGCATGCGACACGGCAAGAAGGGCAGGAAGCTCGGCCGCACCTCGGCGCACCGCATGGCGTTGTTCCGCAACCAGGTGTGCTCGCTGATGGAGCACGGCCGCATCGTCACCACGCTGCCCAAGGCCAAGGAGCTGCGGCGCATCGCCGAGCGGGTGGTCACCCGCGGCAAGCAGGACACCGTCCACGCCCGCCGCTGGGTGCGCCGCTGGATCGCCGACCGCGACCTGGTCAAGAAGGTGTTCGACGACATCTCCCCCCGCTTCGAGGAGCGGCCGGGCGGCTACACCCGCATCGTCAAGCTCGGCCCGCGCAAGGGCGACGGCGCCGAGATGGCGGTGCTCGAGTTCGTCGACTACGACGAAACGAAGGGCGCCGAGTCCGCCTGACGGCGGCCCGGCGCTGACGCGGCGCCCGCCTCGGCGGGCGCGTTCGAGGGACGATCGGCGGCCAGCCGGTCGTCCCTTCGTGTTCATGGCAGCCAGTAGGATGACCCGATGACCGCCTCCACCGCCGACCTCCCCCGCCTCCCCCGCCTCGCCCTGCGCCGCGGCGCCCGGCCGTTCGTCGCCCTCGCCGCCGCCTACCTGGTCGAGTACATGGACAAGATCCGCCTCGCCGTCGGCCACCTCGACGACGACGCCCTGTGGTGGCGCCCGGCGCCCGGCACCAACAGCGCCGGCAACCTGCTGATCCACCTCGCCGGCAACCTCTCGCTGTGGGTGCTGCAGGGGGTGGGCGGGCGGCCCTACCCGCGCGACCGCGCCGGCGAGTTCGCCGCCGACCGCAGCGCCGGCGGCGAGCAGCTCCTCGGCCGGCTCGGCCGGGTGGTGGAGGAGTGCGTCGAGGTGGTCGAGGGCCTGGGGCCGGCGGACCTGTCGCGGCCGGTGGCGCTGCAGGGCTACGAGGTCGACGTCCTCGCCGCCGTCTTCCACGCCGTCGAGCACATGAGCTACCACACGGGCCAACTCGTGTGGATCGGCAAGCAGCACGCGCTCGCCGCCGGCGAGGGCTTCGAGCTCTACCCGCAGCACGCGGGCGAGTGAGGGCGGCCGGCGCCCGGCGGCGCCGGCCGGTCTCGCGCTAGAGCTGGTGCAGGCGGCCGAAGACGCTGCGGTAGCTCTTCAGCGTCTGGCGCAGCTCCTCGGTCGACACCTCGTCGCCGCGGTCCCAGCGGCCCTCGAGGTCCTGCTGCCGCTGGTGGAACCACTCCACCAGGCGGTCGGCCATCTCGCCCACCAGGCCCTCCGCCTCGCGCACGGACTCGCGCGGCTCGTCGATGAACGAAGCCTGGATCGACTCCCAGCGCTCGCGGTAGCGGCGCCCCTCGTCGTCGGAGAAAGCGTGAAAGCCGTTCTCGTCGACGTCGCGGGGGGCGGCGGTGTGCGCCGGGGTGGCGGGCGCCGGATCGTAGGGCCGCTCGACGCCGGCGCGGCCGTCGCCGCCGGGCTCGCGGTGGCGATCGCCGTCGCCGCGGTGGTGGAGCCGGCCGTCGCCGTCGGGTGCGGCATCGGCCTCGGTGGCGCGGGGCGGGGACGCGGGACGGTCGTCCAGCGCGTCTTCGCGGCGCCGGAGGTCCTCGTCGGTGGTGCGTTCGGGGGTGTGGGTGGCGTGCGGCATCAGGCTACCTCGCTTCTCTTCGCCGGCCGGTCTTCGGCCAGCAGGTGGTCGATGAGGGATCGGTAATTCACCATCGCCTGGCGCAGGTCTTCGGTGGTCGCCTCGGAGCGGGCGTTGCGCTCGGCGATGCGGCGGGCGGTGCGGTAGTTCTCGGCCACCTCGGGATGGTTGGCCGACAGGTCGTCCTCCTTCTCGCCGCGGTCGGCGACCGGGTAGCCGCGCGTCCTCATCACCTCGGTGATCAGGTTGTCGGCCTCGCGCACCGCCACCGCGGGCTGGTCGACGAAGTCGCTCTGCACGTGGCGCCAGCGCTGCGTGAAGCGGTCGCGGTCGACGACCGAGAGGGGACGGACCTCGATGCGGTCGACGCGCTTCTCCCGCGCGCGCAGCTCCGATTCGGCCTTGCTGCGGCTGCCGACTGTCTCCACCTCGTGCCGGTACTCCGGCCCGAAGCGGGTCTCGAGATGGCGGGTACGCTTGCGTTGGCTCCACCACCACAGCGCGGCGGCCGCCAGGACCACGACGATCACTGCGGCGATGACGAGGGTCAGCTCGACTGGGTCCATGGGCTCCTCCTCACGTCGTGCCGGGCGGCAGCGCCCGGCGATGCGGCAGATTGATAGTTCAATTGCTATGCCAGGCGGCGTGGGCGCCGCCAGCGAGCGCAGGTGGGATTCAGCGGGAGCGGCGGCGCCGCGCCGCCGCCTGCATCGAGCGCACCAGCGCCACGCTCCGCCCCAGGCCGACCAGGCGGACGACGCGTAGCGCCAGCCGCCAGCCGGCGACGGCGGACGGGCGGCCCGCCCCGGCCGTCACCAGGTACGGCTGGGCCGACCAGCCGCCGGGGAGCGCGCGGTCGAGGAGCCGGACGGCCCGGGGATCGCGGATCGACAGCGGCACCACCCTGCCTTCGGCGTGGCTCGTCAGCAGCTGAGCGAGCTCGGTGCAGAGCTCGCACTGCGAGTCGAAGACGATGTGGTGCCCGGTCAACGGCGGAGGTCGCTGGCCACGGGTTCCTCGCTGGCGAGGGCGGCAACCTGGCGCAGCTCGTCGCCGCTCAGCGTCTCCCGTTCGCATAGCTCCGCCGCCACCGCGTCGAGCTGCCTCTCGGCGGCGAGGAGGATCTCGGTGGCTCGCGCCTCGGCCTCGGCCAGCAGCCGCTGGACCTCCTTGAAGAGGATGGACGACACCTCCTCCGGCGCCGCGGGCGGACGGCCGTCCTCGCCCGCGGGCGCGTCCGTCAGGCTCAGGGCGCCGAAGCTCTCGCTCATGCCGTACTTCGCCACCATGGAGTGGGCGAGCCGGGTGGCGCGCTCTAGATCGCCGGCGGCGCTCGTCGTCACCTGCTGGAACTTCAGCCGCTCGGCGGCGCGGCCGGCGAGCAGTGCGACGAGATCGCTGCGGTACTGGGCCTCCGAGTTGAGCGTCCGCTCCTCCTCGAGGAACGACATCGTGTACCCGAGGCTGTTGCCGCGTCCGAGGATCGTGACCTTGTGCGGCACGGGGAGGTCGTCGAGGTGAAGCATGGCGACCGCGTGCCCCGCCTCGTGGTAGGCGACGATCTCCTTCTCTCGTGGACCGAGGATGCGGACCCGCCGGGACGAGCCGAG
>CAZLBJ010000503.1:0-3831 GCA_964557755.1 uncultured Thermoanaerobaculia bacterium | reverse complement strand
ACCGGGGGCGCGCTTCGGCTTCCGCGGGCCGCCACCGGCGGAGAACTCCGAAGGTCCGTGCCCTTGGCCCGCTCCAGACGTCCCTGCCCGGGGACCCACTCCACCCCGGTGACCTGCGGTGGCCCCGCAGGAAGAATGCGGGCGTTGGTGGCGGCATGGGGACCGGGCCGGTAGGCGTCGACGGCCGGGAAGACGTCGCCCTGGTGTCGTTGCCGAGCTCGCGGCGAAGGACTGGCGGCCGGCCTGGATGTTGGTGACGACGCCGTTGGCGAGGTCGTCCTGCTCGATGCTGGCGGCGGGGCCGGAAGGAAGTCCATCGCCGGGCGCGGTGTTAGGATCCGTGCCCCCCGCCGCCCGTCCGACCGCCATGTTCACCATCTCCAAGGACTACACCTTCGCCGCCGCGCACGTCATCCGCGGCCACCGGGGCAAGTGCCGCTTCATGCACGGCCACAACTACCGGGTTCGGGTGCACGTCGCGGCGCGGGAGCTGGACGACATCGGCATGGTGGTCGACTTCGCCGACCTCAAGGCCGTCGTCGCCGAGGTGCTCGATCCCTTCGACCATCAGGTGATCAACGAGGTCCCCCCCTTCGACGAGCGCAACACCACCGCCGAGCTGCTCTCCGAGTTCGTCTTCGCGGAGGTCGGCCGGCGCCTCGCCGCCGCGGAGGGCGGCCGGGTGTGGGTGCGCCGCGTCGAGGTGTGGGAGAACGACTCCGCGTGCGCCGTCTACGAGCCGGAGCCGTGAGCACCGCCGCCGACGGCGCCTCCACCGCCCCCCGCACCGCCGACGAGCACCTCCGCCTGCCCGCCGACGAGCGCCTGCGCGTCAACGAGATCTTCTACTCGATCCAGGGCGAGTCGACGCGCGCCGGCCTGCCGTGCGTGCTGGTGCGCCTGACCGGCTGCCAGATGCGCTGCTCGTGGTGCGACTCGACGTACAGCTTCTACGAGGGGAGCTGGATGAGCGTCGGCGAGGTGCTCGACGCGGTCGCCGCCTTCGGCTGCCCGCTGGTCGAGGTCACCGGCGGCGAGCCGCTGCTCCAGCCCGCCACCCTGCCGCTGCTCGCCGCCCTCGCCGACCGCGGCCACGAGGTGCTGCTGGAGACCGGCGGCGGCCTCGACGTCTCCGGCGTCGACCCGCGGGTGCGCCGCATCGTCGACGTCAAGTGCCCGGCCAGCGGCGAGGCGGAGAACAACCGCTGGGAGAACCTCGATCTGTTGACGGCGCGCGACGAGGTGAAGCTCGTGCTCGCCGACGAGGACGACTACCTCTGGGCGCGGCGCGTCATCGAGGAGCACCGCCTCGGCGAGCGCTGCCCGGTCCACCTCTCCCCGGTGCACGGCCGCCTCGACCCCACCACGCTCGCCGAGTGGGTGCTGCGGGACCGCCTCCCGGCGCGTGTCCAGCTCCAGCTCCACAAGCTTCTCTGGGACCCGTCGCGGCGCGGCGTCTGAGCGCTCTACCGCGCTGCGGCATGGCGCCGGCGGGCGCTGGGGGACGGCCCCAAATCGCCCGCCGCCACACGTTTTCGCGCTCTTCCGCAGTGCGGCGAGTCCTTGCACCGGCGGGGGCCAGCCGCTACAATCGGCGGGCTGTCTCGCCGCGCCGTCGCCCACGCCAGGCGCCGCACCTTCCAGTCCGGACACCTTTTGGAGATCCCATGGCGACCGCCAAGCTTTCTGTCGAGGGACACGAGATCGAACTGCCCATCGTCGAGGGCTCGGAAGGGGAGAAGGCCATCGACGTCGGCGCCCTGCGCAAGGAAACGGGGCTCATCACCCTCGATCCGGGCTACGGCAACACCGGTTCGTGCACCAGCGACATCACCTTCATCGACGGCGAGCAGGGCGTCCTGCGCTACCGCGGCTACCCGATCGAGCAGGTCGCCGAGAAGGCCGACTTCGTCGAGGTCTGCTACCTGCTGATCTACGGCTCGCTGCCCGACGCCGCCGAGCTGGCCTCGTTCAAGCAGCAGCTCACCTACCACAGCCTGCTGCACGAGGACATGAAGAAGTTCTTCGAGGGCTACCCGCCGACGGCGCACCCGATGGCCATCCTGTCGTCGATGGTGGCGTCGCTGTCGACCTACTACCCGGACGACGAGGGCGAGGACGAGCTCAACATGGTGCGGCTGATCGCCAAAGCGAAGACGATCGCCGCCTTCTCCTACAAGAAGACGATCGGCCAGCCGTTCATCTACCCGCGCAACGAGCTCGACTACTGCACGAACTTCCTGCACATGATGTTCGCCGTGCCGTCGGAGCCGTACGAGGTGCCGGACGTGCTGCGCCGGGCGCTCAACCTGCTGCTCATCCTGCACGCCGACCACGAGCAGAACTGCTCGACCTCAACGGTGCGCATGGTGGGCAGCTCGCAGGCGAACCTCTTCGCCTCGATCGCCGCCGGCATCTGCGCCCTGTGGGGGCCGCTGCACGGCGGCGCCAACCAGCGCGTCATCGAGATGCTGGAGACCATCCGCGCCGACGGCAGCGACTACGCCAAGTACGTCGACATGGCGAAGGACAAGGACTCCCCCTTCCGCCTGATGGGCTTCGGCCACCGCGTCTACAAGAACTTCGACCCGCGGGCGCGCATCCTCAAGCAGACCGCCGACCAGGTGCTCGAGCAGCTCGGCCACCGGGACCCGCTGCTCGACATCGCTCGCAACCTCGAGCGGGTGGCGCTCGAGGACGAGTACTTCGTCGAGCGCAAGCTCTACCCGAACGTCGACTTCTACAGCGGCATCATCTACCGCGCCATGGAGATCCCGACCAAGATGTTCACCGTCATGTTCGCCCTCGGGCGGCTGCCGGGGTGGATCGCGCAGTGGCGGGAGATGCGCCGCGACCCGAGCTCGCGGATCAACCGGCCGCGCCAGGTCTACACCGGCGCGACGGCGCGCGACTGGGTGCCGCTCGACGAGCGGTAGTCCGAATCAGAGGAGGTCGTCGCCGTCGCCGTCGCCGCGGCGGGACGGGCGGTCGTTGCCGACCTTGCGGTGCAGCCACTGGTGCGAACGGCGGCGCTTGCGCTCCACCTTCTTGCGCAGGTTGGGCCACGGCTGCAGCAGCCAGCGCAGCGCGCCGTGGGTGCGGCGGCTGACCAGCGACAGCAGGGCGAGCGCCAGGAGCAGGGTCAAGATGCCCTGCAGGCCGGGCAGGAAGAGCCCGGCGATGCCGAGCGCCACCAGCAGCACGGCGACCACGATCAGCGTCACCCGCAGCCAGATCGGCAGACCCTGGCCGCCACGCCGGCGTCCCTTGTCCTCCTCCGGCTCCTCGGCTTCGACCTTCGGTGTGCGGCTGAGCGAGCCCTGGAGCTCGTAGAAGCGGGCCTGGTTGGAGACGTCGGGGGGCATGGGTGGCGGGCTCTCGGTCATTCGTTCGCACTCTACGCCAAGTGTCGAGTGCAGGTTTCGTACCGCGTCCGCGGCCCCGCGGCGCGGGCGGGGTTGACAATCCGTACCAGATCGGTCCAGAATGCTCCCGGTGAGTTGAGATTCCATCTCAATAAGCGCGGAAGGGCATTTCGAGCGATGGTGGAACCCCGGGAGAAGAGCCAGTTCCTCGACTTCATCCGCGAGCAGGGCATGCGGGTGACGCGCGAGCGGCTGGTGCTGTTCGACGAGATCTTCGACCGCCACGGCCACATCGACGCCGAGGACCTGCTGGCGGGGATGCAGTCGCGCGGCGTGAAGATCTCGCGCGCCACCGTCTACCGCAACCTCGACCTGCTGGTGGAGTGCGGCCTGGTGCGCAAGTACCGGCTCGGCCGCGACCGCTTCCTCTTCGAGCACGTCCACCGCGGCCAGCAGCACGACCACC
>CAZLBJ010000502.1:0-7264 GCA_964557755.1 uncultured Thermoanaerobaculia bacterium | reverse complement strand
GAGCGCGCCACCTGCGCCAACTGCGGCGCCGCCCTGGCCGGGCCGTTCTGCCACCGTTGCGGCCAGGAGGCGGCGGAGCGGCGGGTGCCGCTGCGCACCCTGGTGCGCGACGCGCTCGGCGACCTGGTAGCCTTCGACTCGCGCATCCTGCGCACGTTGGGGCCCTTGTTCGTGCGGCCGGGGTTCCTCACCCGCGAGTGGAGCGAGGGCCGGCGCGTGCCCTACGTGCCGCCGCTGCGCCTCTACGTCTTCATCGCCGCCCTCCTCTTCCTGCTGATGGCGGCGACCGACGTGTCGCTGGTCGAGGTCAGCGAGAGCGACGGCGTCAAGCGCGCGCAGGTGAGCACCGACGTCGGCCACGTCACGCTCACCGCGAAGGAGGACACGGCGGCCGCGCCCGCCGCCGCGGCGGACGGGCGGCCGGCCCTCCTCGACGACTTCGGCGAGCGCCTGGAGGCGGCCTTCGCGCGCGACCCGGAGGGACTGCAGGACGACCTCCTCGACCGCCTCGGGCGCGTCAGCCTGCTGCTGGCGCCGGTGCTCGGCCTGCTCCTCGCGCTCGTCTACCGCGGCCGCCGCCGCTACCTGGTGGAGCACGTGGTCTTCGCCCTCCACCTGCACGCTTTCGTGTTCCTCTTCGTCGGCTTCGAGCTGGTCGTGCTGCTGAACACGACCGGCGCCGCCGCCCGCGCCGTGCGGCTGCTGACCGTCGCCGTCGTCGTCGCCTACCTGTTCGCCGCCCTGCACCGCGTCTACGGCGGCCGCTGGTGGGTCACCGGCCTGCGCACCGCCCTCCTCCTCGTCCTCTACATGCTGGTGATCTTCCTGCCCACCCTGGCGATCGCCCTGTTGTGGACCGTCTACGCCGGTTGAGCCGGCTGCTAGACTCACCGGATGACCGCCGATACCGCCGACACCGGCACCGACCTGCGCATCCGCCCGCTCGACGAGCTCGACATCAGCGAGATCGCAGGCATCGACGAGCGCATCTCCGGCGAGTACCGCCCGGAGGTGTGGGAGGACCGCGCCGCCTACTACATCCGCCGCGACCCGGACGGCTGCCTGGTGGCGGAATCCGGCGGCCGGGTGGTCGGGTTCATGCTAGGGGAGGTGCGCTCCGGCGAGTTCGGGCTCGAGGAGCCCACCGGCTGGATCGAGGTGCTCGGCGTCGACCCGGACTTCCGCGGCCGCGCCGCCGGCCGCCGCCTGGCGGAGACCATGCTCGAGCACTTCCGCTCCCGCGGCGCCACCAGCGTGCGCACCCTGGTCGACGAGCAGATGGAGGACGTGCGCTCCTTCTTCGCCTCGCTCGGCTTCGAGCCGTCGTCGCTGCGCCCCTTCGTCAAGCCGCTCTAGGAAAGGACCGTTGGAGTCGAGATGAGCACGCGAACCGCCCTGCTGCCGAAGAAGTACCACGACGCCGTCGTCCGCTGGCGGGAGACGTACCTGCAGGACTTCGACTACCTGATGGAGAACTGGGAGACCCACTTCCCCAAGGAGCCGAGGTTCGAGCTGTGTGCCTACCGCGAGCTCGGCATGTGCAGCGAGATCGAGTGCGGCGATCAGAAGGGCGAGCCGAAGTTCCAGCAGGGCTCGCAGATGGCCCCGGAGCAGGCGCAGCACCTCTACGGCGCGATCCGCGCCCAGGCGTCGACCGAGTTCGGCTCCATCCAGCAGCACCGCCTGACCCTCGCCCGCGCCCAGGAGGAGCAGGAGCAGATGTGGATCCTGCGCATGATGGCCGAGGAGCTGCGCCACGGCTACCAGATGCTCCACCTGCTGTCCGAGGACGCCACTTGGGCCGGGCTCTCCGGGCAGTCGACGTCGGACACCATCGAGGAGATCCTGTCGATGACCACCGGCTCGCACCTGCTGGGGGCCTTCAACATCGACTTCGACTCTTTCGTCGACAACGTCACCTTCTGCGCGCTGATCGACCGCGTCGGCAAGTACCAGCTCGCGATGCAGAAGGTCAGCGCCTACCAGCCGATGGCGGAGTCGATGCCGCAGATGCTGCGCGAGGAGGCGTTCCACCTCGCCGCCGGCGTGGTGCCGATGCGCCGCTGGGCCACCGAGGCGGCGAAGGGCGAGGTGTACGTCGGCATGGACATGCTGCAGAAGGCGGTCAACAAGTGGCTGCCGCGCGGCCTGGAGATGTTCGGCGACGAGCGCGGCGGCGGCACCAACGTGCGCCTCGGCCTCAAGCCGATGAAGAACGCGGAGGCGCAGCGGCAGTACTACGAGGAGGTCGAGAAGATGGTCCGCGACGTCAACATGCGCTTCATGCGCGCCCGCCTGCCGGAGCTGTCGATGGCGGACGCGACGCAGGCGGTGGAGCGGATCATGGCCGGCGAGGTGGTGCACGGGATCCAGCCGGAGGACCTGATCCGGGTGCCGCACGCGGACTATTTCCGCCGCCGCGGGGTGCCGGCGTTCCGCAAGGTCGGGATGGACGGGCACGAGTACGACACGGTGGAGGAGTACCTGGGCCACCTGCGGCGGACGCTGCCGGAGTCGTACCTGGCGAGCCGGGACTTCAAGGATTTCGTGGAGGTGCTGCGCGAGGTGGACGCCGGCGAGCTGGACGCGGAGGCGGCGTCGCGCCAGATGCCGGAGCTGCGCCGCGTCGGCGGCGCCTGCCCGTGCTCGAAGTCGGTGCGCTGGGTGATCGACGACCCGAAGGCGGCGGCCGAGCGGGTGGCGGGGGCCCCGGCGTAAGGGGCTCGGGGGGACGGGGGGGGGCGGGAGCCTTCCGGAACGATTTCGCGAAGACGGGGCGGCCTTTAGCCGAACTGTTGACGGTAGTCTTCCCACCCGATGAACCGCGATTCTCTCTCCCTGAAGCAGGCCCGCCGGCTGGCGTTGGGGGCGCAGGGGTTTTCTCGGCGGCGACCTTCGGGGCGGGTGGACGTGCGGCACGTGCGGCGGGTGTTCGACGACCTGGCGCTGCTGCAGCTCGACTTCGTCAACGTGGTGGTGCCGTCGCACTACCTGGTGCTGTACTCGCGCCTGGGGCCGTACGACACCCGGTGCCTCGACGAGCTGGCCTTCCGCCGCCGCGAGGTGATCGAGCAGTGGGCGCACGAGGCGTCGCTGGTGCCGGCCGCGAGCTGGCCGCTGCTCGCCCACCGGCGCCGCCGCCACCTGCCGCGGCCGCGCAACCTGGCGCCGTTCCTGGCGCGCAACGGGGAGTACGTCGCGCGCGTGCTCGACATCGTGCGCGACGCCGGGCCGCTGCTGCCCGAGGACCTGCCGTGGCCGGAGGACGGCAGCCGCAAGCTCGTGCACTCGTGGTTCGGCAGCGTGCGCAAGGCGGTGCTCGAGCACCACTTCGGGCTCGGGCGGGTGGCGGGTGCCGGCCGGCTCGGCAACTTCGCCCGCGTCTACGACCTCGCCGAGCGGGTGGTGGCGGGGGAGCACCACGGACGCGAGGTGGACGACGCCGCCGCCCACCGCGAGCTGGTACGCCAGGCCGCCCGTGCTCACGGCGTCGCCACCGCCGGCGACCTCGCCGACTACTTCCGCATGCCCGCCGCCGAGGCGAAGGCCGCCATCGAGGCGCTGGCGGCGGCCGGCGAGTTGCGGCCGGTGCGCGTCGAGGGCTGGCGCGAGACCGCCTACCTCGACCCGGCGGCGACGGTGCCGCGCCGCGTCCGCGCCGCCGCCCTGCTGTCGCCCTTCGATCCGGTGGTGTGGACCCGGCGCCGTGCCCTGCGCCTGTTCGGTTTCGACTACCGCTTCGAGATCTTCATCCCCTGCGAGAAGCGCCGCTGGGGCGCCTACGTGCTGCCCTTCCTGCTCGGCGACCGCCTGGTGGCGCGGGTCGACGTCAAGTCCGACCGCTCCGGCCGCCGCCTGCAGGTGCTCGGCGCCTGGGCCGAGCCGCACGCCGCGCCCGCCGAGGTGGCGCCGCCGCTCGCCACCGAGCTCGCCACCCTCGCCGGCTGGCTCGGCCTCGGCGACGTCACCGTGAGCCGCCGCGGCGACCTCGCCGCGCCGCTGGCCGCCGAGCTGCGCGGCCGTACTTGACAAGCCGCCTCCGGTGGCTAGACTCTCCCGCACCATGACCTCCCGCGCCGCCACCCGGTTCGCGTTTAGCAGCTCCCAGGGCAGCGGGGGATAGGTCCACCGACAGCGCAGTTCCTCCCGGCCCGCCGCGCACCCCGCGGCGGGCCGGTTTCGTTTTGGGCCATTCGAGGCCGGCATCACGGAGACGACGATGAGCGAGACGGCGGAGACGACGAGCGGCAACGGCGACCTGGACGCGCTGCGGGCGCGGCTGGACGCGGTGGACCGCCAGCTCCTGGACGCCCTGGCGGCGCGCCAGCGGCTGATCGGCGAGGCAGCGCGGGTGAAGGCGGCGGGCGCCGACTTCGTGCGCGACCCGCGGCGCGAGGCGGCGATGCTGCGCCGGCTCAAGGAGGCGGCGCGCGAGAAGGGGCTCGACAGCTTCTTCGTCGGCCGCCTGTTCCGCCAGATCCTCGACCACTCGGTGCGCTTCCAGACCGACCACCTGGTCGGCTACCACGACGCCGAGCGCGCCGGCCGTCCCCTCACCGTCGCCTACCAGGGCACCGAGGGCGCCTACAGCCACATCGCCGCCCAGCACCACTTCGAGGCGCGCCGCTCCGGGCCGCACCGCGACGCCCCCGCCTACCAGGGCTGCACCACCTTCCGCGAGGCGCTGGAGGCGGTGGAGGCCGGCGCCGCCGACTGCGCGCTGCTGCCGATCGAGAACACCACCGCCGGCTCGATCAACGAGGTCTACGACCTGCTCTCGGAGAAGCGCCTGTGGCTGGTGGGCGAGGAGGTGCTCAAGGTCGAGCACTGCCTGCTGGCGCTGCGGAAGCTGCCGCTGACCCACGTCCGCCGCATCGCCTCGCACCCGCAGGCGATCGCCCAGTGCAGCCGCTTCCTGGCGCGGCTGCCGCACTGCCGCGTGGAGTCGTACGCCGATACCGCGATGGCGGCGCGGCGGCTGCTCGAGGAGCGCGACCTGTCGGCGGCGGCGATCGCCAGCGAGGAGGCGGCGCGGCTGTACGGCCTCGAGGTGGTGGCGCGCGACGTCGCCAACCAGGACGCCAACTACACGCGCTTCGTCGCCGTCGCCCGCGAGCCGGTGCGGCCCGACCCGCGGATCCCGTGCAAGACGTCGCTCGCCTTCGTGACGCTGCACGAGCAGGGGGCGCTGGCGCGCTGCCTCGCCGTCCTCGCCGAGCACGGCCTGAACCTCACCAAGCTCGAGTCGCGGCCGCTCTACGGCGCCGCCTGGAAGTACCTCTTCTACGCCGACTTCGAGGGCAACACCGCCGACCCGAAGGTCGACGCCGCCCTCTCCGACCTCGAGCCCCTCACCCGCCAGCTCCGCGTCCTCGGCAGCTACCCTGCGTCGGTGGCCAACGGGGGGTGACTACGCCGCGTGGACGGGCTCGATGGTCTCGATCTCGGCGATGGACTCGCTGTGCAGCGCGTCCCACAGGTCGACCGCCTGCTGGAGGTTGAGCCAGAACTCGGGCTCGGTATCGGTCAGGCGGCCGAGGCGGAGAGCGGTGTCGGGCGTGACGGAGCGCCGGCCGTTGACGATCTCGTTCATCCGCGGGTAGGAGATCCGTAGCCGCTTCGCGGCCTCGCGCTGCGTCATGCCCAGGGGCGCGAGGAAGTCCTCGGCAAGGATGCGTCCCGGATGGGTCGGCCGGCGGTGGCGGGGTAGTCGTCTCATGGGGGTCTCTGGTCAGTGGTAGTCCACGATCTCCACGTCGGCGGCGCCGTCGTCCGTCCATCGGAAGCAGATCCGATACCGGTCGTTGATCCGGATCGAGTGCTGACCCGACCGGTCACCCTTGAGCGCCTCGAGCCGAAGGCCCGGCAGGGACAGGGAACGCAAGGAGACCGCCGAGTTGAGGCGGTCCAGCTTGCCGGCAGCGATTCCGTGAAGCGCCACGGGCAGCGTCCGCCGCGCCGCCTTGCTGTTGCTGCCGTCGAAGATGTCTTCGGTTCCTCGGTCTCTGAAGGAGCGAATCATCGGCTCGCCGATCACGGATCACGTGAAGCATAACACTCGCCGTGCGATGCCCCCGCCCCGGGTCGTGGCCTAATGGCGTGTGGGCGCCACGAACGGGGCGGACCGGCGGGGGAGAACGCGGGATGACTGAGGGTAAGAGCGACGGCAGAACGGGCAGCGTGTTCATGGGTGTGAGGCGGCGCGATAGACTGTGGCGGTCTCTTCCGTCGCTACGATGCCGCCTCAACCTCTATCGTTTCGGGAACACGTCGACTCTGCTTGGGTGGTCCTACGCCGGCCCTGGAAGCTCATCGTGACGATCTTGTCGTTCGTCCCGGGGCTTATACCCGATGAAGCGGTGAAATCGGTGGTGGCTGATCTTGCGCCGCGACTCGTGCCGGTTGCGGGATTCTTGTCGGAATGGTGGCTTCACCTAGTCGTGGGCCTAGCGTTGCTCTTCATCCTGCATGCCTGGTGGAAGACTCGGGAGCTATGGCGTGACCTTGGTGAATTCGAGGGTTATGGTGTGCAGTGGAAGGTTTATGAACACAAGATTCAACCGCAGAGTGCCCGAGCAGAAGGCCCGTTTTGCCCCGAGCATCGAACCAGGCTCATGGCAAGTTCTCTCGACTCTGGAAACCTTGAAGCGAATGAGGTTACGGACCGCACCGTGATCGGCCACAAGGAAGGCCGCCGACCCGTCTACGATGAGAGCGGCTACCTATACTGTCCCGAGCCGGGCTGTGGGCTGATGACGTTCCTCGGTCTACCAGTAGAAGGCGGAAAGGTCTTCGGTTGGACTACGGCTGGGTCAATGCGCCACGAAATAGAGAGTCTTATCGAATCCCGGCTGACTTCTCGGGCATGGCGCCTACGGCGCCGTCTCCCTGCATGGTTGAAGCTTACACGGAACTAGCTCCTACTCCGCCAGCAACAGATCCCCCACCCCCCCGGCCTTCATCGCCGGCGTCATGCGGATGCTGGAGTGAATCCGGCTGAGGTTGTAGTGCGCCATGTGGAGCGCCACCGCCGCCCGCAGGTTCTCCCACTTCTTGGAGAAAGCGTTGGTCAGTCGGGTCAGCCGGCGAACCTGCATCCGCATGGTCAGGTTCTGCCGCTCGACGTGCGACGTGCACACCCGGTCCGGGTCGGGATAGCGGCTCATGTAGCGCGTCTCCTGGCCTATTATCCGCGGCGGGCTGTACCGCCGCTGGCCTTCCGGATCGCTGCCAAACTGCTTGATCAGCATCGCGTAGTCGACCC
>CAZLBJ010000501.1:0-3043 GCA_964557755.1 uncultured Thermoanaerobaculia bacterium | reverse complement strand
ATCGGAGAGCCGCCACACCCTACCGGACGGGCCCGCGCGGAGGCGGGCATGGGGCGCCCGGTGACGGCCCGCGGCATCGTGAAGCCCAGTCGAAGCATCGCTAGCGAGGAGAGGAATCTGATGGCCAGCGAACCCACCGTCCAGTCCGGCAACCCCGACATCCCGAAGCGCCCGACCCCGGAGATCGCCCCACCCCGGAAGACGTCCAAGCGCGCCCCGGCGGGCGAGCCCGGCCGGGGCATCGCCTTCCGGCGGCGCTACACCGAGCCCGGACAGGACCCCTACGCGCTGATCGAGTGGGAGCGGCGCGACGCCGTCATCGGCAACGAGAAGGGCGAGACCATCTTCGAGCAGCGCGGCGTCGAGGTGCCGAAGACGTGGTCGCAGACCGCCACCAACGTCGTCGTCTCCAAGTACTTCCGCGGCCAGCTCGACACCCCCGGCCGCGAGAGCTCGGTGCGCCAGCTCGTCTCGCGCGTCGTCGACACCATGCTCGGCTGGGGCCGCGAGGGCGGTTACTTCGCCACCGAGGCCGACGCCGAGACCTTCCACGACGAGCTGACCCACATCCTGCTCCACCAGATGGCGTGCTTCAACTCGCCGGTGTGGTTCAACGTCGGCATCGAGCCGAAGCCGCAGTGCTCGGCCTGCTTCATCAACGCGGTCGACGACACCATGGAGTCGATCCTCACCCTCGCCAAGACCGAGGGCATGCTGTTCAAGTACGGCTCCGGCACCGGCTCGAACCTCTCGAAGCTGCGCGCCTCGAACGAGCACCTGGCGGGCGGCGGCACCGCCTCCGGGCCGGTGTCGTTCATGAAGGGCTTCGACGCCTTCGCCGGCGTCATCAAGAGCGGCGGCAAGACGCGGCGCGCCGCCAAGATGGTGATCCTCGACGTCGACCACCCCGACGTCCTCGAGTTCGTGCGCTGCAAGGCGGTCGAGGAGCGCAAGGCCTGGGCGCTGATCGAGCACGGCTACGAGGGCGGCTTCAACGTCGCCGGCGGCGCCTACGACTCGGTCTTCTACCAGAACGCCAACCACTCGGTGCGGGTCACCGACGAGTTCATGCAGGCGGTGGTCGAGGGCGGCGCCTGGACCACCAAGGCGCGCACCGACGGCGCCCCGGTCGACAGCTTCGACGCCCGCGAGCTGCTGCGCGAGATCGGCGAGGCCGCCTGGGTGTGCGGCGACCCCGGCATGCAGTACGACACGACGATCAACGACTGGCACACTTGCGCCGCCACCGACCGCATCCGCGCCTCCAACCCGTGCTCGGAGTACATGTTCCTCGACGACACGGCGTGCAACCTGGCGTCGCTCAACCTCCTGAAGTTCTACGACGCCGACCGCGGCTTCGACGCCGACAGCTTCCGCCACGCCTGCGAGGTGGTGATCTCGGCGATGGAGATCGTCGTCGACTACGCCAGCTACCCGACGCCGAAGATCGCCCACAACTCGCACCGCTTCCGGCCGCTCGGCCTCGGCTACGCCAACCTCGGCGCCCTGCTGATGGCGCGCGGCCTGCCCTACGACTCCGACGCCGGGCGCGACTACGCGGGCGCCATCACCGCGCTGATGTCGGGCGCCGCCTACGCGCAGTCGGCGCGCATCGCCGCCGCCATGGGGCCGTTCGCCGACTTCGAGACCAACCGCGAGCCGATGCTGCGGGTGATGCGCAAGCACCGCGAGGCGGTGCGCGGCGTCGACCCGGCGCACGTGCCGCTCGAGCTGCTCAGGGCGGCCAAGGGGTCGTGGGACGAGGTGGTCGAGCTGGGCGCGGCGCACGGCATCCGCAACAGCCAGATCTCGGTGCTGGCGCCGACCGGCACGATCGCCTTCATGATGGACTGCGACACCACCGGCGTCGAGCCCGACATCGCCCTCGTCAAGTACAAGAAGCTGGTCGGCGGCGGCATGATCAAGATCGTCAACCAGACGGTGCCGCTGGCCCTGAAGCGCCTCGGCTACGCCGAGGACGAGGTCCGGGCGATCGTCGAGCACGTCGACGAGCACGACACCATCGAGGGCGCCCCCGGCCTCGCCGACGAGCACCTGCCGGTGTTCGACTGCGCCTTCAAGCCGGCCCAGGGCAGCCGCTCGATCGCCTGGATGGGGCATCTGAAGATGCTCGCCGCGGCGCAGCCGTTCATCTCCGGCGCCATCTCGAAGACGATCAACATGCCGGAGACGTCGACGGTCGACGACATCGTGGGCGCCTACGTCGAGGGCTGGAAGCTGGGGCTCAAGGCGATCGCCATCTACCGCGACAACTGCAAGCGCAGCCAGCCGCTGTCGACCAAGCGCGACGAGGTCAAGGCGGCGCCGGCGGCGGCCGCGGAGCCGCGCGCGGCGCGTACCAAGCTCGCCGACGAGCGGCGGGCGGTGACCCACAAGTTCTCGATCAACGAGCACGAGGGGTACATCACGGTCGGCCTCTACGAGAACGGCCAGCCCGGCGAGATCTTCCTCACCATGGCCAAGGAGGGGTCGACGATCTCCGGGCTGATGGACGCCTTCGCCACCGCCATCTCGATCGCCCTGCAGTACGGCGTGCCGCTGTCGACGCTGGTCGACAAGTTCAGCCACACGCGGTTCGAGCCGTCGGGCTTCACCAAGACGCCGGAGATCCCGTTCGCCAAGTCGATCACCGACTACATCTTCCGCTGGCTGGCGTCGAAGTTCCTGACCCGCGAGCAGAAGCTGGCAGCCGGCGTGATCCTGCGCGACGAGCTGCCGGCGGCGGAGGAGGCCGACCCGTCGGCGGCCGGCGGGGCGCCGGCGGTGGTGGCGGTGGCGAGCGCGGCGAACGGCAACGGCCACGGCAAGAGCGCGGCGACGGCCACGGAGCAGGCCAAGGTCACGTTCCTCTACTCGCAGGACGCCCCGTCGTGCCACGAGTGCGGCTCGATCATGGTGCGCAACGGCTCCTGCTACAAGTGCCTCAACTGCGGCTCGACCTCGGGCTGCAGCTAGGCGCGGCGTCTCCCTGCTGAGGTGAGGGGCAGGCCGCGGACCCCGGGGCTCTCCGCCGACCCCGGGG